>CAYMDB010000266.1:0-4770 GCA_964388865.1 uncultured Flavobacteriaceae bacterium | reverse complement strand
ATCCTGTATTGGAAATCCCACTTTTAAAATGTTTTATCGGACAACAATGATTAATAATATCAATTGTCAAATCTACATTAAAGAGATTAACGCTAGTTTTTCTTATTTCATATCTCACAATAACATTTAATAAGTCCGTTTATAATTATACGTAAATTCTAGCGTTCTAAATTGGGTATTGAATTATATTTGTATCATCATTAAAAAAATCAAAAAACGACACTAATGTTAGTATTACAAAGACAAGTCCTTATCGTTTTTCTTATCATTTCGTCATTAAGTATGGCTCAAAAATCGGCCGTATATACAAGTGATTTGCAAGATTATCAGAAAGCTTTAACCCTATATAATAACCAACAGTACAAAGCTGCACAGTCTTTGTTCTCCGAGATTCAGAGTACTACCGATGATGTTACAATTAAGTCAGATTGCGCGTATTATATTGCAAATTCTGCGGTACGACTCAATCAAAGAAATGCCGATGATTTAATTACGGAATTTGTTGAAGAGTATCCAACAAGCACCAAGCGAAACACGGCCTTTTTAGATGTTGCAGATTATTATTTTAAAAATGGTAAATACGCCTACGCCCGCAAATGGTACGATAGGGTTGATGAGCGCAGTATAGCGCGGTCAGAAATGGATCGTTTCAACTTTAATTATGGCTACACCTTGTATGCTACTAAAGATGAAAAGCAGGCTGCTAAATATTTAAATCGTGTTGCAAATTCTAAAGAATACGGTTCACAAGCTAAATATTATATAGGTTTTATGGCTTATGAAGGTGATGATTATGATAAAGCCAATCAATATTTCGAACAAGTTAGCGACAACGAAAAGTACAAAGAGAAGCTATCTTATTATCAAGCCGATTTAAATTTTAAACTCGGAAAATTTGAAAAAGCCATTGAATTAGCCCAAGAACAACTACCAAAATCCCGTGGAGATGAGGAGTCTGAATTGTCTAAAATTATCGGCGAAAGCTATTTTAATCTTCAGAAATACGCTGAAGCGATTCCGTATTTAAAAGCCTATAAAGGAAAAAGAGGAAAGTGGAATAATACCGATTACTACCAACTAGGCTATGCGTATTACATGCAAAATGATTTTGAAGCTGCCATTTCAGAATTCAATAAAATTATTGGAGGCAATAATTCCGTAGCACAAAATGCCTATTACCATTTAGGCGAAAGCTATATCAATTTGGGTAAAAAGCAGGAAGCCTTAAACGCCTTTAGAAATGCCTCTCAAATGGATTTCGATTTAAAAATTCAAGAAGATGCTTGGTTAAACTATGCTAAAATTAGCTATGAGATTGGCAATCCTTATCAATCCGTTCCGCAGGTGCTGACAGTCTATTTAGAAAAATATCCGAAAACGGCTTACCGAGAGGAGGTGGAAACCTTGTTAATTGATTCTTATATCACTTCAAAAAACTATGAGGAAGCTCTAGAACTTTTAAAAGGAAAAAATTCTTTTGAGAATAAAGTCGCCTATCAAAAAGTAACGTTTTTTAGAGGGGTAGAACTTTATAACGAAACCAAATACAACGAGGCTTTAGACCTATTTAAAAGCTCGTTAAGTGAACCAAGAGATCCGGTTTTTGTAGCGAAAGCAACATTTTGGAAAGCTGAAACTGAATACAACTTAAGCAATTACAACGATGCGCTGATTGGGTTTAAACAGTTTTCAGGCTTATCGGAAGCTTCAGGTTTAACAGAATATGAGCATCTCAATTACAATTTAGCTTATAGCTATTTTAAGTTGAAGGATTACAGCAATGCGACTTCCTATTTTCAAAAATTTATTGATAAAAATTCAGCAGATCAATTACGAAGAAATGATGCGTATTTGAGATTAGCCGATGGTTATTTTGTGTCTAGTCAATATCAAAATGCCATTACAGCATACAACAAAGCCATTCAACTTAACAAGATAGAAACGGATTATGCTGCCTTTCAAAAAGCGATGAGTCAAGGCTATTTAGGAAAGGTTTCAGAAAAAAATTCAGAGCTTAAGGCTTTTATTGCTAACTATCCAAAATCGGCATTACGAGATGATGCCATGTATGAGTTGGCAAATTCTTATGTAAAATCTAATCAGACCGATAAAGCCATGCAAATGTACGACCGATTAAATTCGGAATACAAGGGTAGTGCCTTTGCATCAAGAGCCTTACTGCGTCAAGGTTTGGTGTATTATAATGCCAATGATAATAACCGTGCTCTAAGCAAATTTAAACAAGTCGCGACCGATTTTCCAGGGTCTGGCGAGGCGGTTCAGGCCGTTTCTACAGCACGTTTAATTTATATTGATTTGGGTAGAGTGGACGAATACGCATCATGGGTAAGGACCTTAGATTATGTTGAAGTTACCGATGTAGATTTAGATAACACCACCTATTTAGCCGCGGAAAAACCATATTTAGATAATGATACAGACAAAGCGATTAAGCAGTTTAATAACTATTTGAATCAATTTCCAAATGGAATTCATGCTTTAAAATCGCATTTCTATTTGGCGCAAATGTATTATAAGAAGAATCTGTTTGAAAATGCCCAACCACATTATAAGTCGGTCGTTGAGGCTTCAAAAAGTGAATTCACCGAACAGGCTATTGTAAAGTTGAGCGAGATCTATTTGAGCAATTCTAATTGGTCTGAAGCCATACCAACCTTACTGCGTTTAGAACGTGAGGCCGATTATCCGCAGAACATCATTTACGGGCAATCTAATTTAATGAATGCCTACTATCAGCAAGAAGATTATAGGTCAGCCGAGGCCTATGCTGAGAATGTACTTAAAAATTCTAATTTAGAAACTAAGGTTAAAAGTGATGCGCAGTTAATCATAGCGCGTTCCGCCATGAAAACAGGTAACGAAAACAGAGCAAAAGAAGCCTATGCCGTTGTTGAGAAATTGGCAACGGGACGTTTGGCTGCTGAGGCTTTATTTTACAACGCTTATTTTAAACATAAAGAAGGACAATTTGAAGCTTCAAATACTACCATACAAAAATTAGCTAAGGATTACAGCAGTTACAAATTATTTAGCGCAAAAGGACTGCTTGTGATGGCAAAGAATTTTTACGCTTTAGGCGATGCCTTTCAAGCCACTTATATTTTAGAAAGCGTTATCTCTAATTTCCCTGAATTTAACGATGTAGTAGCGGAAGCCAAAATAGAATTAAGTAAAATAAAGGCCAAAGAAGCAAAAACAAATTCATCAATCGAGACTGACGATAATTAATCCCTTTGAAAAAAGGGATCTCATTAATTAGTATTCAGAAGGCAATCAAATAAGTACACATGAAAATTAAATATATATTTTTAGCAGTTTTTAGTTTTAGTTTAGCGTTAACATTCGCCCAAGAGCGAAACAAAGACACCATTGCAGATCAAACCGTTAATGTTATCAAACCCTATACACCAACAATTTCTGACGCCTTTAAAATTAAGGACACTCCGAAGTTGAACGATTCTAGTATGGTAAAGAAAAAGGAGGTGAAGTACAATATTTTTTCCATTCCGGTGGCTTCTACATTTACACCAGCTAAAGGCAAAGCGGCAACCGTAGATAAAGCAAAATCTGTAAAGCTCTATGACAATTATGCCTCTTTAGGATTTGGAACCTATACCACCATTTTAGGTGAAGTATATCTCAATCATGAATTGAGTAACGATGAAAATGTCGGAGGTTATTTTAGTCACCATTCCTCTGCAGGAGGTATTGATGGCGTGCGATTAGATGATAGTTTCTTAAAAACCAATTTGAATGCCTATTACTCGCAAGAGCTGAGGGATTTTTCATGGAAAGTTGATGGTGGTTTCGAAATACAAACTTACAATTGGTACGGGCTACTGGAGGATTATTTTACAGATGAGGAAGTGTCAAATATAGATCCAAGCCATTCATTTAATAGCTTTTATTTGGGTGGAAAGTTAAAGTTTGATGATGCCATTGTGAAAGATGGAAGTGCACGCTATAGACATTTTGCTGATAATCAAGATTCAGCTGAAAATCGTTTTGTGGCTCAAGCGCGATTTGACGCACCCATACAAGATGAAATTATTAAGACCGTATTTTCTATAGATTATATCGGTGGAGGTTTTGAGAATGTTTTTAATACACAAGATGAATTAAAGTACGGAAACATTACGTTTGGATTGGCACCCTCATACCAACTCACTCAAGATGATTTAACGGTTGATTTAGGTGTTAAATTGGTCTATTTAAATGATACAGAATTTGACGATAGCAAGTTTTACATCTATCCAAATATTGAAGCTTCGTATCGTTTGGTTGATGAAATTTTAATCGCTTATAGTGGTATTAAAGGAGATTTAATTCAGAATTCTTATTTTGAATTTGCTAATGAGAATCCATTTGTTTCTCCAGACTTATTAATAGTTCCTACAGATCAGCGCTACAAAGGATTTGTTGGTGTAAAAGGCAAGCTGTCTAATACCATGAGTTATAATGTAAGAGGAAATTATTTTTCTGAAAACAATAAAGCTTTGTTCAGAGCGAATAGCATTAATCTTGGTGGGTTAGGAAGAGAAAATTATCAATACGGAAATTCATTTGGTTTGGTTTATGACAACGTTAAAACGGTTTCATTTGCTGGTGAGCTAAATGTTGATTTAAATAGAAATTTCACCTTTGGAGCAAAAGGGGAATTCTTTAGTTATTCAGTGGATGATGAGGCAGAAGCATGGAATTTACCCGATCTCACAGCCTCTGTTTTTGCCGACTACCAAATTACCGAAC
>CAYMDB010000265.1:0-4779 GCA_964388865.1 uncultured Flavobacteriaceae bacterium | reverse complement strand
CAAATTCGGGAGTCTAAAGCAGATCGTATGATTTTAAAACCTTTAAATGGTTTTGGCGGCTCTGGAGTTATTCTCATCGAAAAATCGGCGATGAATAATATCAATTCCTTATTAGATTTCTATATTTCGTCTAGCGATGGTACTTCAAACTATGTTATACTTCAAGATTATATTGAAGGTGCAGATCAAGGTGATGTTAGAATATTGCTGTTGAACGGAGAACCTGTTGGGGCCATGAAACGCGTTCCTGGAACTGATGATCACCGCTCTAATGTTTCTGCTGGTGGCAGCGTGCAAAAGCATACTTTAACTAAAGTAGAAAGAGCCTTATGTCGCCAAATCGGTCCGAAATTAGTAAAAGATGGTTTGTATTTTGTTGGTATTGACGTTATTGGTGGTAAATTGGTGGAGGTAAATGTGATGTCGCCAGGTGGTATAACGTACATCAATAAGGTGTATAAAAATAAGCAAAAGGTTGAAGAAAAGGTACTCGACTTTATTGAAAACAAAGTTCTAGACCAAATTCAGGCTTTTGACAGACGCACGCGTTTGCGTAAAACCGTGGATGAAGCCTAAATATTTGATCTTATAATGAGTAGCAATGTTTTGTAATTGCGATAATTTGAAATGAAAACAATTCGACTTAACTCGGCATTAGTTTCGGTAGAATGGCTGAACGAACATTTAAATTCTTCAAATTTAATAGTTCTCGATGCTACGATTAATAAAACCATAGAAACCACCTCGGTTAGAATTCCCACGGCGCGATTTTTCGATATCAAACAAAAATTTAGCGATGTCACTGCCAAATTCCCAAGTACCTTACCTTCTGAAGAACAGTTTCAAAAAGAAGCAAGAGCATTAGGGATTTATACCGATTCTGCAGTTGTGGTCTATGATGATAAAGGTATGTATTCTAGTGCCAGAGCCTGGTGGTTGTTTCGAGTTTTTGGTTTTGAAAATGTAGCAGTTTTAGATGGTGGTTTGCCGGAGTGGCAAAATCATAATTTTAAAGTTGAAACTTATAATCGTCAAACCTACGCTGAAGGTAACGTTGTGGCCAATTTTCAGCCTGAACTAATGACCGATTTTAAAGGCATTAACCTTTATAGCCAAGATTCAGCCTATCAAATACTTGATGCACGGTCTGAGGAACGCTTTAAATGTTTAGTAGACGAGCCTAGAGCTGGCTTGCGCCGAGGCACCATACCTAATTCTGAAAACTTACCTTATACAAATTTGCTTAAAGGTAATCAGTTAAAGTCGAAATTAGAACTTTCAGAAATCTTTAAGACTATAGTGGAGGATGAAAACGCAAAACTTGTGTTCAGCTGCGGTTCTGGGATAACCGCTTGCATTCTAGCTTTAGCTGCAACCCAATGTAATTATCAAAATTTAGTCGTCTACGATGGATCATGGACAGAATACGGAACCCTAAAACCACAATAATGAAAACAATTCACTGGACAAGAGACGAACTTGTCGCCTACATTTTATTGTTTGCTGCGAATTCAGACTTCAAAGAGCATGAAGAAGAACGCCAAATGATTATTTCGAAAGTAGATTTGGATACCTTTCAAGAAATTCATGAAGAATTTGAAACCGATAATGATTATCAAGGCATTAAAAAAATTATGACAAGTCTGAAACAGCATAATTATGACAAAGATGACGTAGAGGTGTTGATGGAAGATATTAAGGTGCTATTTCTATCTGATGGGGAGTATGAAATCACTGAGCGAAACATGCTAATGTGTCTCAGTCGCTTGTTTAAGACCTTGTAATGGATAAACTCTCAATACCATTAATCCTAGAAAAAATAAAGGCCGAAGAGACCTTTAATGTGGTTTCAGAGGATTATGCCTTCACTTTAAAAATAGACAATTATGTGCCTTATGCTTGCGCTGCAGTGCACGATGGGCATCAATTTAGAAAAAGCCTTTGGGACAATTGTTTACATACCGAATACGACCGATGGTATGAAGAAGACCCCGAAACTAAAAGCATGATACAATCGCATCCTATTGTGATTGCAGCTCGCGACTCACGATTTGAATACGACCTAAACCGACCACCCGAAGAGGCTATTTTTGAAACCGCCTGGGGAAAACAACTCTGGAAAGAACCGTTGCCAGAATTTGAAAAAGAAATAAGCTTAAAAAAACACGAAAATTTTTATATCGTAGTACAAGCTTTAATCTCAAAATTAGAGGAAAAATTTGGTGTTTGTATCGTTTACGATATGCATAGCTACAATTGGCAGCGCTGGGATAGAGAAGTGCCTACTTGGAATTTGGGCACTTCAAATATAGATAACGCGCGCTTTGGAAATCAAGTAGAATCTTGGCGAGAATTATTGTCTAGTATTAAATTACCGCATGGTATAAAGCAAACTGCTAAAGTCAATGACACCTTTCAAGGCAATGGTTATTTTCTGAAATTTATAACTCAAAATTTTCAGAATACCTTAGTTTTGGCAACAGAAATTGCAAAAGTCTATTGTGATGAATATCATCAGATAATCTTTCCAGAAGTCGTTGACGCAGTTGAAGAATACTTAAAGACCCTATTGCCCAAACATGCCGGGGAATTTTATAAAACTTTTAAACATTAATGTCAGAATTAAAACCCACAAAAGCATTTCAAGATGTATTTGATATCGATTCTAATCTCAATAGATTAGTTAAAAATATTGAATTACTTACCTATGTCAATCCTTCAAATGCAGCCTCAGAAAAGAAAAAATTCTTTTCGGCTAAATATAATTACGAGCCAGAATTTAAGTATCCGAAGATGAAATTTAACGGTTATAAATTGCATCGTTTGTTTTATTCTCAGCGCTTAGAACGCATTGATGACGAATCTATTAGGCAGTTATATGAAGAGGTGATTTATGAATATTCTGGTTTAATTGAATGTATAGAAACCATAGGGCAAGGACGCAAGTTTTACTTTAACAGTTTAAAAAGTTTTGGAACACCTACTGAGAAAGACCTAGAAAATGCAAAGTTTATTTTGCGTTTTGAAGATTCAGAATTTAATGAGGAAATGCTTCCGCTTTACAATTCAGAAGAGGCAAGGGTTTATTTTGATGAATTTTCTAAGCGTTATGATTTTAAGTATAACATTAAAATTTCAAATAATCTTTCGGCGGCGGCCATGGTGTTAAACAACACGCAAACGTTGGTGCTAAGAAAAAGTCATAAATTTAGCAAAAATCAACTCAAAGTTTTAACCAATCATGAGATTGGAGTGCATATGGTGACTACTTTTAACGGTTTAGATCAGCCTCTAAAAGTATTTTCAAATGGCTTTCCTACTAATGTGGAAACCCAAGAAGGTCTTGCGGTGTATTCAGAATATATGAGTGGCTGTCTAACCATAGAACG
This sequence comes from uncultured Flavobacteriaceae bacterium, assembly GCA_964388865.1. Lineage (GTDB taxonomy): Bacteria > Bacteroidota > Bacteroidia > Flavobacteriales > Flavobacteriaceae > Winogradskyella. The sequence goes on along the minus strand of CAYMDB010000265.1, from coordinate 1,390 downwards.
CTTAAAAGAGTTAGCTTTTAGAGTCATTGCTGTGGACAGTTTAAATAAAGGCTATAGCTTTTCTGATACCTTTCACCTATTACATAGTCAGCATAAAGTGAATAGAGAAAAGGCCTTTAGCATTACCTTAAGAGTGCACAGAGGTGGCGGATTTACAAAAGATCACTTGTATTTAAGAGGGTTGAAAAAGGTTTATAAATACGCCCAAAGTGGAAAAGATTTAGGTGTTTTGTTAACAGGGAAAGTCACGATGAGTTATATTCCCACCATCAAAAAGATGCAAGATCTAGGTTTGGCTAAACCACCAAAGTTTATCACAGATGCCTACACAACGAACGATAACCAAAATTCTACATTAGATTTTATATTGAATGGACTGAAGTAGTCTAATTTTTGTTTCAAAAAATCTATTAGCCTAGCGTAAATATCCGCTTCGTTTCATAAACTTTTGTTCTGAATCCCTTGTTATGTGGTTTTAAGGGAATGAACTAACGCTTTCCACAAGTTTGGTGTGCGCGTCGTAGATGTTTTTTGCATGTTTAGCAAATTGAACATTGATAAAATGTCGTACATCGAAATTTTAATGGTATAACCCTCTGAACGTTTTATTTTTGAGTCAACAAAACAGTATGCGCTATTAATTTATTTTAATGACCCTCAATTAGAAAGAATTTAAATTGAATTTTTTGTTTAATTAAGTTTAAGTAAATTGTTAATTTCAAAAAAGCCTTTTAGAATGGATGCTAAAAGGCTTTTTTTATGTCAAAAATTTAGATTGAAGCTCTGGTGTAGGTATCATACACAATTCTTTTTTTCCATACCATTGATAACGATTTTTAGCGATATAGTCGTAAACCCAATTTCTAATAAATGTGGGCACAACAAAGAAAATTACAAGAAGATTATACGGAAATACCAAGTGCTTTGCAATATGAAGTGCCGCCGACGATTTATACTTTAAACTGTTTTTTTTTGGATTGTAAAGTAAAATGGAATCTGTTTTCTGAATGTCGATATTAAAATCATTTATAATTTCAGTTCCGATAGCACTTTGAAGCGGCGCAAACAAGAAGTTGTCGTTTTTATCGCGTTTTATCACAAATAAGACGCTGCTGTTGCATAAGTTGCAAACTCCGTCAAAAAGAATGAGTTGTTGATCTGCTGGTATGGAAGTTTTCATAACTTAAAGATAAAGGCTTTCGATTTAATATCCATATAAATTAACGTGAGTTCGATTTAACAACAATTTTATATTAAAGATAACCCAGACCATTAATGAAAGCTGTCACCATGAGCATTACTTGAAATGAAAAGGTATTTTCATAAAAGTACCTTTCGAAGCAAAACGAAAGGTTGTTAAAATCGATAACTTAAAAAGGTTTCGACTGCG
>CAYMDB010000264.1:0-4839 GCA_964388865.1 uncultured Flavobacteriaceae bacterium | reverse complement strand
CTATGAATTTTGAAATTATTTTTCAAAAACACAAAATTTTGGATAAACTCAATTTTTTATTCTAAAGTGTTAAGGGTTCGTGTGTTTACCTCCACTTAATATTACAACCCATACTTGGTTTTTGTTCTGGATTAATGGGTTTACCCTTAATTAGGACTTCAATGGCTTGCCTGATGTCTTTTCCTGTTACTGGGATGTCATTACCTGGGCGGGAATCGTCTAGCTGACCTGTATAAACTAGATTTAATTCATCGTTGAATAAAAAGAAATCGGGTGTGCAGGCAGCATCGTAGGCTTTTGCAACCTCCTGAGTTTTGTCGTATAAATACGGAAAAATATAACCGTTGTCTATGGCGTTTTGGTGCATTAATTCGGGCCGGTCTTGCGGATAGTTTTCGACATCGTTGCTAGATATGGCAATGCAATTGACCCCTTTTGCAATAAAATCTTTGGCCAATTTCGCCAATTCTGAGCTCACATGCTTTACAAAGGGACAGTGGTTGCAGAGAAACATTACCAAGGTACCTTTGGTTCCTTTTAATTCGTTTAGTGATTTTACCGTATCGTCTACCGTATCTACTAATTTAAAGTCTGGTGCTTTGGTGCCTAAAGGCAACATATTTGAAGGTGTTAAAGCCATTTGATATTTCGATTTTATTTATTAGTTTTAGTGAATGGATAATATAGTAACATTTGAAGACTTTTCAAAAGTCGATTTGCGGATCGGAACCATCATTGAGGCCTCCGATTTTGATGGTGCGCACAAACCAGCCTATCAATTAAAGATTGATTTTGGCGATTTAGGTGTTAGAAAATCTTCCGCTCAAATTACCACCCAATACAGCAAAGAAGATTTAGTCAATCGACAAATTGTGGCTGTGGTTAATTTTCCCGAAAAACAAATCGGTAACTTTATGAGCCAATGTTTGGTTGTTGGAGCTGTTAAAGAAAATGATGTTTTCCTGCTGCATCCTGAAACGAAAGTGAAAAACGGAACTGTAGTATCCTAAAACCGCAACATTCAAATTAGCAAAACTGCTAACTGCGACTGCGACTGAACACTGCGACTGCAAACTACAAACTAAAACTCTTTCCGAAAGAAAATAGCATTCATCAACAACTTATTGGTGCCATACCAAAAGGCTCTAAAATTCGTATTATCTGTAAAGGCGATGATGTTACCATTACCCAAATTAGTTATTTTTAATGGTACAGTGCTGCTAATGCTGTCAAGATTTTCTTCAGAAATATAACCACTTAACAAAGGATTTTTGGAGTATCGAATAGGATTGTTATAACTGTTTTTATCCGGATTTATAAAAAGTGTTGAGTTTCTAAATAAGGCTAACTTATCGTTTTTATACCCGAAATTTACAGGATGTGAACGGTCTAATTCCGCTTCAAAAATAGCACCGCCAATAACTTGGGCTCCCCTAAAATCGCGACGCTGTTCGAAGCTAACATTTTTAGCATCAAGTGAATTCTTTTTAGAATCGAACTCTATTAATTTTTTACTTTTCAACCAATTTAGGGTGTTTTTATAGGCCACCAAAGTGCCACCATCTTCAATCCAAGATTTGAGTTTTTTGGTGTTGCTATCGTCTAATGCCGAATAAGAATTAACCATAATAATGGTATTGTAACGGCTTAAATCGGCGCGACTAAAGCTTTTGGTATCGAGTTTTGTGACTGCAATTTTGTAGCGTGTATCTAACAGATGCCAAATTTCACCAGCATCATAGGAGGTGACTCCATCACCAACCAAAAGGGCAATCTTAGGAAGTTCTAAAGGGCTAAAATTGCTGCTTCCTAAGTCAATTCCCTCATTTAATCCTGTTGAAACGGCATCGATCTTCACATGACTGTCTTCAGCCGCAGTATTTAAAAAGCTGTAAATTTCGGTGCTAGATAAACTTTGATTTTGCGCTGGAACTAGTATGGTGCCGTAGTCATAGGCTTTACCATTGGCTTTAAAGGTTTTCATGCTCACCTTGGCTCTTAAACCTTTTTTTAATACGGCATTTAAGAGTTTGGGTGTGTAGTATTCGTGCCATTCAAAAAGATAGGCGTAGTTGCTTTTTGAGTCGACTCCTCCTTTTAAATGTTGAAGTTCATCAACCACGGCTCCGGCATTGGCAGTTGTGGTTTCGGAATAATCTACATTGAAGGCCAAGGGAAAAGTCCAGGCCGAAATATCATAAAATAAACTGTCTTGAAAGCTGGTTCGTTTTTCAAACATCGCGTTGATTAAGCGTGTGTTTTTCTGATTTCTTGTGACGATATAGCTGTAATCTTTTTTGTAGTTTTTGCCGTTGAGTGAAAAGTCGGATTTAACATGATGAAATTTAATGTGATGGCGATTTAAAATTTCGGCCAAATGATAAGTTTTAGCAGCATCTTTTTCGTCACCAAAAACAATAGCCTTGTTGCCTTCTTTTGAAGCTTCAGCACGTGCATTTTTAAAAAAGTTATGCTGATATTCTAAAATTTCTTTTCGCATGCCATTTGCGGCTTCAAGTGTTGAAAGTGCTGCTGTAAACTGATTTTTGATGGTAAACGGAAAGGTGAGTAATCCGTTGTCACTTTCTTGAATATGCCCACGAGAACTGGCTTGTTCAAATAAAATACCAATACCTCCGTTGATGTCTGGAAAAGTGGATCCTTTGCCGTAATAAAAATCATCAAAGCTCTCTTCAGAATAATACAAGGATCCGATTTTATCAAAGGCTTTAGTATGATAGGTGGCAATCCCTTTGGTTAATTCTTGGTTCAATTTAGGAGTTAATGGATGTGTGCGCGACGGAATACCAGGTTGAAAAAAGAAGCTTGAGTTGGTGCCCATCTCATGATGATCGGTTAATATATTAGGTAGCCAATTATGAAAAGTTTTGAGTCGTGCTCTAGATTCTGGAAGCTGTACAGGTAACCAATCTCTATTCATATCAAACCAATAATGGTTGGTGCGTCCGCCAGGCCAAACTTCGCTGTATTCTCTATCGTTGGGATCTGCATTTAAATTCATGTTTCTATTGCTATTTGCCCAATAGGCAAAGCGTTGTAAACCATCTGGATTAAGTGAGGCGTCAAATAAAATAACGGTGTTATTTAACAGAGCATTGATTTCAGCACCCTCAGCCGCCGCTAAATGATAAGCCACCAATAACGAGGCATTAGAACCGCTGGGCTCATTACCATGAATAGAAAAGCCTTGATACACAACTATTGGCATATCTGCAACGTCAGTGGAATTGCGTTCCGTTGCTTCGAGATGTGCCAAGCGAATCTCCTCAATATTTTTATGATTTGCGGGTGAAGTGATGGTTAATAAATAAAGAGGTCGGTCTTCAAAAGTGTGTCCTCGTTCCTCGATGCTGATGCGGTCTGAAGCTTCGGCTAAAGTTTTCATGTACTGCACTAACTTATCGTGGGTAATATGCCATTCGCCAACTTGGTGTCCGATAACCGATTCTGGTGTCGGAATATTTGGATTGTATTGTACATCTTGAGGTAAATAATAGGATAAATCGGTTTGTGCTTGAGAAAACAGCGTAGCGCTGGCTAAAAAAAGTAATAAGGCAATCTGTCGCATGTAAGTTGAAGTTAGTTATGACATAAAAATAGAAAAACCGCTACGACTTGTAACGGTTTTGGTATAATTTAACAGTAATTGGTTTTAGATATCGTCAAAACTGATATCAGTAAAACTGTCAACACTTTTGGTATCTTCTGGTGTTTTAGCTTCCTGAGCGACAAAATCATCATCGCGCTTAAAATCTTTTTGATGACGCTCGCTAATGACCTCTTCGCCTTTTTCGTTAACGATGTAATCTGTCATTTCTGCTAAAATTTCTCTAAATTCTGCAAAGTCTTCTTTGTAGAGGTAAATTTTATGTTTTTTGTAGTGAAAAGACCCGTCATCATTGGTAAACTTTTTACTTTCGGTGATGGTTAAATAATAATCATCCGCCTTGGTTGCTCTAACGTCAAAAAAATAGGTTCTTCTACCAGCACGCAATACTTTTGAATAAATTTCTTCTTTATCCATCATTTCATAATCACTCATAAGTCAATTTTCTTTTAAAATTTTAAGCCAAAAATCTAAAAAAAAACTAAAGTAAGCAACTAATTACAAGATTTCTTTTTCAGAGCGTTGCTTTGCGTATAATTCCTTGTAATAACCGTTGTTTTTAATAAGGCTGTCATGATCTCCAGATTCAAGAACTCTTCCATCTTCTAGCACTATAATTTGATCTGCATTTTTAGCTGAAGAAATACGATGACTCACAATGATGGTAGTTTTGTTCTTGGTTAGCTTTACTAAATTTTGAAGAATTTTTTCTTCAGTTTCAGTATCAACGGCTGAAAGGCAATCGTCAAATAATAAAATTTGAGGACGTTTAATGATAGCTCTAGCAATAGACACCCGCTGTTTTTGTCCACCTGAAAGCGTAATACCACGCTCGCCCAAAATCGTATCATAACCTTTATTGAAGCCTATAATGTTTTTGTGAACTTGTGCATTTTTAGCGGCGGTTAAAACTTCATCTTCAGTGGCATCCTCTTTTCCAAATTTTATATTGTTTCTCAGGGTGTCTGAAAACAAAAAAGCATCTTGTGGCACATAACCAATACTTTCGCGTAAACTGTAAAGATTGAGCTCAGAAATAATAGTGTTGTCCACTAATATTTCACCATGATCAATATCATAAAGCCTACCAATTAAATCTAAGATGGTCGATTTCCCCGACCCTGTTTTACCAAGAATAGCTAAAGTTTCACCAGACTTTAATTTAAAGCTCACATCTTTTAGAGCTTCAATATTGGTATCGGGATATACAA
>CAYMDB010000263.1:4510-4841 GCA_964388865.1 uncultured Flavobacteriaceae bacterium | reverse complement strand
CTTCGACCCTTAAATTTCCCGACGATTAGATTGGCACAATTAGCAAATTTATATCACAAACAACACAATTTGTTTTCGAAGCTTTTAGCAAGTGATACCTTAGAGTCATTTTATGAGGTTTTTGAAGTCTCTACATCGCCGTATTGGAAAACACATTACACCTTCAATAAGACCTCTAGAACGAGTGATAAGAAATTATCTAAGGCGTTTATTCATTTACTCTTAATCAATACCCTAATCCCAATAAAGTTTTATTACGCTAAACAAAAAGGGGAATCAATTGAAGAACAGCTCATAGAGATGATGCGTGAAATACCTGCCGAAAAAAACA
>CAYMDB010000263.1:0-4500 GCA_964388865.1 uncultured Flavobacteriaceae bacterium | reverse complement strand
CACCATTGTCGAAGGTTTTAATCGTCTAAAAAAAACTGATAATTCTGCTTTAAACTCACAGGCCCTAGTGCAATTAAAGACAGAATACTGCGAAAAGCATCACTGTTTAAAATGTGCTATTGGAAATTCACTTTTAAGCCAATAAACTTTTTAAGTTTTAAAGTATAGACTAAATTGCACTATGAATGTTTTCTACCAAATTTTATATTATTTTCAAAAACGGGGCTACTACGTTTGTCAACGTATAGCAGATCGTATGGGAATTAGAGCCAAAGTAGTGCGTACCACATTTATGTATCTTACATTTGTTACGGTTGGTTTCGGGTTTGCTTTGTATTTATTTTTAGCCTTCTGGATTCGTATAAAGGATATAGTTTATACAAAACGTTCATCAGTTTTCGATTTGTAATATGAATAATGCAATATTAAGTCTCTTCAGATCTAAAATATACACCGCAATTATTTTGATAGTGTTCGTGCTGTGCTTTGGAATTTTAGGCTTTCGCTTTATTTCAGATTACACGTGGATAGATTCAGTATATATGACGGTTATTACCGTTTCTACAGTGGGATTTGCTGAGGTAAATCCGCTCGATACCCAATCTAAAATATTTACAATTGTCTTAATACTGTCTAGTGTGATTATTTTGGGTTATGCCATCTCCATCATCACTGAATATATCCTAAGTAAAAATAATTTTGAAGACATAAAACAACGTAAAATGCAAAAGAAAATTGAGGCAATGTCTAACCATATCATCATCTGTGGTTATGGACGCAATGGAAAGCAGGCTGCGATAAAGTTGGCGCACTACAACAAGGATTTTGTTGTTATTGAAAAGGACAAAGAGATGATTGAAAAATTTAATGAAAATGATATCTCTTTTATTATCGGAAATGCAAACGATGACGAGGTACTCATTGAAGCAGGTATTACAAAAGCTAACACTTTTATCAGTGCCTTGCCAAATGATGCCGATAATTTATTTGTTGTGTTATCAGCACGGCAATTAAATAAAGAATTGCGCATTATCAGTAGAGCATCTCAAGAAACCTCATATGAAAAATTAAAATTAGCAGGAGCCAACAATGTTATTTTACCAGATCGAATAGGGGGAGACCATATGGCTTCTCTAGTGGTGATCCCAGATCTTATCGAATTTATAGATAATCTGGGTATCGTAGGGGAGCATAATATTAATATTGAAGAAGTAGAAGTAGAACATCTCTACAATGCATCGCAAAAAAAAACGATCAGAGATCTAGATTTACGCCGGAAAACAGGGTGTACTGTCATAGGTTTTAAAGATGTTAAAGGAGAGTATATTGTCAATCCAGAGGCTGATACCAAACTTGTACCAGGTTCTAAAATTATAGTTTTAGGACGTCCTCAACAAATAAAGAAATTAAATTCAGAATACAATATCGCAAAGGCTTAATACCCTTTTTAACTTGCAAGGTTTTAAAAACTCATTTTTTTTTAGCATCTTGTAACTCCTAACAGATTAACTAACTAATAACTATTCTTTATGAAGAGATATCTTCTTGTATTTTTTGTAACGCTTTTGCCGCTTTTGATGTTCTCGCAAGAGACAACCTCTGAAAAAATTGATCGAAATTTTAAAAATTACACAGGCTGGTTTGTTGACGGAATTTTTGCTGAAATTCCTTTTGGAGAAATCGAAGAGGAGATAGACTTAGACCTCACAATAACAGAACCTTCACGATATAACAAAACAATTGAAAACGATTCTGTTTACATCACAGATATCAGATTACCGAGTAATAGAATAGCCACAAATATTAGAGTATTATCAGCTGATAATTTAACCATAAGGGACGATAATAGTATCGTGATTTCTGAAGCAAACCTGACTTCAAATCCAAAAGTAACCCTAATGGCCAAGGCTCCTTACGCGAGTATTCCTTGGGTTCTCATTGTTTTAATTGGTGGCGCCTTATTTTTTACGCTTTATTTTAAATTTATCAATGTTACTGGTTTTAGAACTGCCATTAGAGTAGTGAGAGGTCAGTACGAAGATATCGAAAAACACGGTGCAGATACGCTTTATGGCGATCAAACTCCTAATGAAACTGGTGACATTATTGAAACCATAAAGGATGAAGGTGCTGACGGTGAAGTATCCCACTTCCAAGCGCTAACGGCAGCGCTTTCGGCGACAGTAGGTTTGGGAAATATTGCCGGAGTGGCCGTCGCACTGTCTATTGGTGGTCCAGGTGCAACCTTTTGGATGATTGTGGCCGGACTTTTGGGTATGGCCTCAAAATTCGCAGAATGTACCCTAGGTGTAAAATATAGAGATGTGGGCGAGGATGGTACAGTATATGGCGGTCCTATGTATTATCTTACCAAAGGCTTAAGAGCGAAAGGTATGGGTAGATTCGGAAAAGTACTAGCTGTGTTATTTGCTATTTTTGTCATAGGCGGATCATTTGGCGGAGGAAATATGTTTCAAGCCAATCAAGCAGCAGCTCAATTTGTAAAATTATTTGATTTAGAAGGTGGAAATGCTGGTTTATATTTTGGTATTGTGATGGCTTTTCTTGTCGCTATTGTAATTATCGGTGGTATAAAACGTATCGCTAAAGTGACTGAAAAAGTGGTACCAATAATGGCTGGTGTCTATGTGCTAGCAGCCCTTATTATTTTGGCGGCTAATTTTACGCTCATCGATGATGCATTTCTTTTAATTTATCAAGGAGCCTTTTCAGGTTTAGGAATTGCAGGTGGTTTAGTTGGGGTTATGATACAAGGTATTAGAAGAGGAGCCTTTTCAAATGAAGCAGGTGTTGGTTCAGCTGCTATTGCTCACTCTGCAGTGCGTACTAAATATCCAGCTTCCGAAGGAATAGTAGCCTTACTAGAACCATTTGTAGATACCGTAGTTATTTGTACAATGACTGCCTTGGTGATTGTAATTACTAATTTTGACGGTGGTTTTATGGAATACGGAGTAGAAATTAAAGAGGGTGTAGAGCTTACAGCCACAGCTTTTGATACGGTGATACCGCATTTTTCTATCATTTTGACTATAGCCGTTATTTTATTTGCGTTTTCTACGATGATTTCTTGGTCGTATTACGGTATGCAAGGTTGGGTGTTTTTGTTCGGAAAAGGAAAAATTACAGATCTTGTATATAAAATATTATTTTTATTTTTCGTCGTGGTAGGAGCTTCTATTAGTTTGGGTGCTGTTATTGATTTCTCGGATGCTATGATTTTTGCAATGGTCGTTCCAAATATTATTGGTGTGGTTATATTATCTCCAGTAATTAAGAGAGAATTAAACAGATATTACAAAGCAATCAATACCAAAAATGAAGCTATAGAAGATGGTGCGGATGATTTAAACGATATGCTTTAATAAAAATTTTTAATAATGAAATCCCACTTCCAGTTTACAAATAAACAACGAAGTGGGATTTTTTTATTGTTATTAATTATCATAATAGTGCAATCTGCTTACCTATTTTTAGGATTTACTAACGACAATCCTCCGCCAATAGAGGACAAAAAATTAGTGAAGTTAAGAAGGGAACTAGATTCTTTGAAACAACTTAAAATTGCGAATAGTCAACCAAAACTATTTCCTTTTAACCCTAATTACATTACAGATTATAAAGGCTACACCTTAGGAATGTCCAATGAAGAGATTGATAGACTTCATGTATTTAGAGCGAAAAATCAGTGGGTAAATTCTGCTGAAGATTTTCAACGTGTCACCAAAGTATCAGATTCACTTTTAGTGGCAATCTCGCCGTATTTTAAATTTCCAGAATGGATAAATAATCCGAAACCTAAAAATAATACATATTCTTCAGCGTATTCAAACACGAATACTACAAAAACCTTCGAACAAAAAACGGATTTAAACAAAGCCACCGCTGAGCAGTTACAAAAGGTCTATGGAGTGGGTGAAAAATTATCAGAACGGATCATTACTTACAGAAACAAATTTGAAGGAGGATTTATTGCTGATATTCAATTGTCTGAGGTATGGGGTTTGTCTCCCGAAGTTATCCAGCGTATTAAAAATGATTTTACGGTAAAGACGCCAAGAGCTATCGAAAAAATTAATCTAAATACGGCAACACGAGATCAATTAGTCACTATTCCATATATAGACTATGAGATTGCCAATCATATTATTGAAGAGCGCACACTTAGAGAGGGCTTTAAAACTTTAGAAGAATTAACAAAAGTTGAAGATTTTCCAATTGACAAGATCGACATAATTGCTTTATATTTGCATTTGTAAAAAAATAATTACAAATATGTCGCATTTATATTTCACAGAAGAACATCATTTATTTAGAGAAAGTCTCAGAGATTTCCTGCAAAAGGAGGTCGTTCCGCATATTGAAAAATGGGAAAAAACGGGCCAAATAGAGCGTTTTATTTGGAAGAAATTTGGGGATATGGGTTACTTCGGTTTAGCCTATCCAGAGCAATACGGCGGATTAGATTTAGATTTATTT
>CAYMDB010000262.1:0-4853 GCA_964388865.1 uncultured Flavobacteriaceae bacterium | reverse complement strand
TTTTGGTCTGCATGAAAATTATACATCTCAGCTCATGTTCAGCACGCTCAAAAAAGTAAAACAAATACAGTTCAACACATACGAAGCTCTAGAGGTACGAAATGAATTAGATTTTAATGCTGAATTAGAAACAGCCTTAAATCATGTAGCTGATAAATCATTTGGAGTAGAACTTGATTGTGACGCTATTGAAAATATACCCAGTAGCGCTATGACTCCGAGCGGATTTAGCGTAAAACAAGCTCGGCAATTTGTACATTATTTTGCAAAGCAGCAAAATGCTGTTTATTTGCATATCTGTGAAGCGGCACCTACAAAAAAGACTGAAACTAAAATAGGAAAACTAATAACTTACCTCATTACCGATTTTATAAGAGCACATGCTAGTAAAAATAATTGATTACAATAAAGCCTATGTTCAAAATTTCTATGATTTAAATACAGAGTGGCTAAATACATTTTTTTATGTTGAACTTTACGACGAACAAGTTCTCAGTAATCCAGAAACCTACATAATCAATAAAGGCGGATTTATTTTCTTCGCCCTTAAAGACGCTAAAGTTGTTGGTACTGTCGCTTTAATGCCTACGCCTGAAAATGGAATTCTAGAGCTGACTAAAATGGCGGTTTTACCAAGTGAACGCGGACAAAAAATCGGACAAAATTTATTGCAACATTGTATCGATTTTGCCAAGTCAAAACAATTAAAGGCACTACTACTTTATTCAAACACGAAGCTAGAAAATGCTATTTATTTGTACAGAAAATACGGCTTTAAGGAATTGGTGCTAGAAAAAGACAATCCTTATGAGCGCGCAGATATTAAGATGTTATTAGATTTATAAATTTGAATGCCAGAATATCTCCTAGTGTGGCGAACCTTGCAGATTATTTAACCTATAATCTCTCCAAATATCACTAAAAATTGTAAAATTTCTGACTGCTAAAAATTTCAGTTTGATAAATCATGCTTTATAATCCATTCCCAAGACCCTTTAAAGAATCTAGCTGACGCTCTAGAGCATTAATTTTTTCAGAGTTATCCTCTACTCTAGGAATACGCATCAGGGAATCCATGGCGCGTTCCATGATATCTTCATCTAATGGCATTTCATTGTAGAAATAGCCTATACCTTCACTGGCTCGCCATGCTTCATTCAACTGATTGTAAACGGTTTCATCCCATGTGCTTGGGTGTTTTACATCAATCCAAATAACGTCTCTATATTCACTGTCAATCAAGACTAAATCTGGTGTTGCGGCTCCATCAAATTGCTTAGAGTTAGTTTCGCTGATTGCTGATACCGTTCCGAGGAAAAACATGCGTTTTCTACCTGCTATATTTTTAATATAGGGTCTAAACTCTACTGGTGTATTGGCGGACCAATCGTATTCTTTTCGAGATTCTTTCACCTTTAATGGCATGGCTGAAACACCTGCATACCCCTCTTTTTTTCTTGCATGGTCGTAGTAATACATTTGGTCGGTTCCATCCGAAGGTATAAAAACACTATAACTTAAACTAGTGCGCTCACTGCCTATAGGTTCTAAACCATACCAGTGGTAGAGTCCGCTGTAAGCACTAGAATTAGAGCCCGCAAAATCAAAATCAGTAACGTAAGGCTGTTGATTCTGGTCTTTAGGCATCACTGGAATTTTAACGGCTGTCTTCATATTCCAAGGTAATGGATCACTAAAACCACCCAAAAACTTTAAAGACTCCGCCTGAAGCTGAGACACCTTTTCTGAAAGCGTATTTTGTTTGGTTAAGAAAGGAAAGTTCTTTATTTCATTTGCACCCACATAGGTGCCTTTTCCTATCGTGATGCGCTCTAAATAGTCTTTAAAATTGTGCTCACCGTTATCAATAATCATAACTCCGCCAAAAGTTGGATATGGAAAAAAGAAACCTTTCCACTTAATTAAACTCACCACCTGCACCCAGTCACCTGAATTATTTTGCATGTAGTAAGTGTCACTAGGCTCATAATTAAAAAGCATCCACGGATTAAAACGTTGCACTACAGCATTATAGGTGTTCCTACTAAATTTTAAGGACTCACCAATAGAAAATGTAACACTAACTCTATTTTCATTAGAAAACCGTGGAAATGGTGTGGTGCTACTTACAGAAAATACTTCCTCTGTATTATCACTGATTCTTTGCATGATATATTTTTCACTGGGTTGTATGGCCATGGTCCACATATTTTCAGAACCAATTCTCACCAAATGTGGAAGGGAAACATCCATGGTTTCTCCAACGCTTTCATTGGCCATTGAAAAGATATTTCTAAGCGGTTGAATACGCTCATTTTGTGTTAATGGTAATTCGTTAATTTCAACTTTATTAAGATTATTATAGACGTTGTAGGTTTTCATGTAATTATACATGTTGTAGTGCCATCCAAAAGCATAAAGTATCCCAAAGAAGATAATCAATAGCGCTAAAATGCCTAACCTTTTTCCAATACTTGCCGACTTTCTAAACGTTCTTAAACCTAAAAATAAGACGAGTAGACTCAGAAGAATAACAAAAATGTACTTTCTAAAAAATAATAATGCAGGTTGGTAATCGTCTCTAAAAAAGAACAACAACACCAACAAAATTAGAATAACAAAAACAGTAATACGTTTTTGTTTTGCTCCTTTATTCCAATATGATTTTATCATAATTTATAATTAAAACCCTTTATCTTTCAATTAATTTCAAAAGAAAAAAGATAATGACATTAATATCTTTACACTCATTTTAAGACATTTAAGTCCTAGAAGTTACATTAATCCTTTATCTTTTAAACGTTCACGAGCACTTGGTTTTTCAACCTCTGGTTCTTGCTTTGTTTTAATTTCTTCCTTTGCTTCCTCAACTGATTTATTGTCTCTGTTTTTAAGGTCCTCAAAAAAATCTTTTCCTTTTTCTAAAACATCTTCAAACTTGTCTTCAAAAGAGTCGCTTTGCTGCTCTATAGCTCTAGTAGAATTAATTACAAAATGTGCAACGTATGTTCCTATTAAAGTGCCTACGGCAAATGACGAAAATGCAGACACACCGTTATAGCTATTAAAAACCGCTATTGGCGTTAAAAACTGAATAATTAGTGCCGCTATGAGCACCAGGCTTACAACAAATATTAATCGCGGTAAAAAGGATTGCTTATTCACAAAACCTTTTGGATTATCAGGACTCATCTGCAATTCCTTACTGTTAACCAATTTGTTTAAAGACCGGTAAACTCCATTGCCATTAGACTCTCTCCAATACAGAAATATACCGAATAAAATTGCGATAATAAAAATGACGAGTTCTAATCCCATGCTTGCTTATTTTAAAATTACTATATCAACTATCGAAGTTTCATTATTAACACAAGTGTACTTATCTAATAAAAAAATATGCTACTATAAATATACTAAACTTATGGCTTCAAACTTCAAAATTTGATATTCTGATTAATTAGTCAAAACTTTTTAAATATTGTTACTTATTTGTTCAATAACCCAGTCTTTAAAAGAATCGTCCCACGCTTCATAACTTTGATAAAACTGTTCTTTATCGTACCAATACAAGAACAACATATCTTTTGGTGCAATGTTTATTAAAAGTTTATGGATTAAATCGCGATGCGCAGCCGATAAGGATGAATGGGGTTGATGCAAGGCAAAGTATAATTGCTCATCTACGATATCTTCAATTTTATAAGCATTACTGAGCTCTAATTTTTCAAGGTACAACTCCACACCCATCACCTGCTTACGTGCGGTAATATCTATTTTATTGAGGTAACTTTTAAAAAGCACATTATCATTTAAAATATCTTTAATGGGATGCTGCGTCTCCTTGAGATACTTTACTAATTCAAACTTTTTAATTCTTTCGTAATTTGGTGTTTTTACTATAGATTCTAAATCGCACGCAATGATGATATGATCTTTGAGCTTATCAACTAATTCGGGCTGTGCAATATGATAAATTAAAACATCGTGAACCGTATCTTTTATAGCGTCCTGATAAACCTCCTTACTTTCAAAAACTACTATTGGTGTAATAAAATCCCTGAGCAGATAAACTCCGCCAAACGCTCTAGTAAAAAATGATCCGGTAGTAAAATGCAAAGGATGCAATTTTAGATTTCTATGTCGTAAATCACCATATTTTTTAGCTGAATCTAACAATTGCTGATGAATGGTTTCATCTATAAAATTAGTTCCTCTATTGAATTTATCAACGAGCTCTAACTGTGCGTTTTGCTTTTCTTGAAGTTGGTCTATGAGCCGAAATGTAATGTCAACCTTATCATATTTTAACACATCAAGTGGCTCATAAAATACATCTATATCTTGATCAAAATCTATACAGATAGCAGAATCTCTGGTAATATCATTAATTTTTTGTCCATGTGTTCTAAACACATGTTGCATCATTTCTACATCGAAAGAATGAAAAGGCAAATACACAGGTTTTCCTTTTTGTAATGGTGAAATGATGATGCCGTGCGGATTGGCATCTCCGTGGTTAAGATATTGAACCTCTTTTTTTTCTTCGGCTACTTCAGGACTCCACCCAATGCCGTCAATGGAAAATGAGTTTAATTTAGTTTCAGAAAACCCTAAGGTTTTTAAACATTTATTGTAGCGCTCCACCAATTTTCCGCTTACGGGAATGAGTTCACTTCTAAATAAATGGGCTTGTTTTAATTTTTGCATTTTTTTGTTTTCTGATGTAGATTGTATTCACTAGTCTTAGTTTATTACGTTGAGATTCATAGCTTTTCAAAGCGACCCGCAGAATTCTAATTTACTTTTAATATTAAATCATTTTAATACCTACAAGGTTTTTGAAACCTTGCAGG
>CAYMDB010000261.1:0-4864 GCA_964388865.1 uncultured Flavobacteriaceae bacterium | reverse complement strand
TAGAGCGGATAACGCGGCCTAAACTTTTACCCTAATAAAAAGTTTAGGAACGCCCTGAATATTTTACAAAAAGAAATCCCAAACTAAACCAAATCGTATAGTGAAATCTCGGTAAGGGTGATTGGGTGCGGAAAAATAATTATAGCCTGTAAAGGATGAGTTAAAATGTTCTGCCTTTAAGAATATGCGTGTTTGCCTGATTTTGGCATTGATAAAAAAGTCTAGTCGTGGGAAGCCACCGAGTTCGGTTTCGTTTGGGGTGTAAAATTCTGCTAACAGTGGATCGTATCTATTCATGTGATACTTGGTAAAATAATTTAAAGTAATCCCTGTTTGAAGGGTCATTGCCTTTTTAAATAGCTCATTTGAGTAGTACAATGTGTTACGTGTAATCAGGCCTGGGACGTTTAGCACTGCCTGGTCACTGATAACATTTTGGTACATGAGGGTATTGTCTAATGCAAAATTGCCGACTTTAAACTCTTTTTGAACTTTTAACCTGAGGTATTGCAGGGTACTGTTGTACTGGCTTGGTTTTACGACGCGCACATTAGCAACGGTCTCGTCTAGGTTAAAAAAAGTATAATTATCTATATTAGAGATATCGAACGTCGCCATGCCGAACTTTTTGGAGTCTAAACCAAATCTAATTTGCTGGGTATTTATGTTTTTGAAGGTGTTGAGATTGTACCAATTATAATTAATATAATCACTTTGGTAAAGTAAATAATTAAAATTAGGCAGCGTTGAACTGAGGTTAATACCACCACTTAATAACAGATCTTTATTGAGCTTAAGGCTTAAATTAGCATTGAGATAGCTGCCTTTAAATTCGTCTGACAAATTTACAGATGCGTTGGCCTTTAGTGTAAACATCTCCAATTTTTTAAGATAGCCAGCGCTGAGCCCAACGTAACTCGTTTTTATTCTATTGGTTATAGTTTGGTTTGGATATATGACAACACTATTGTAACCGTAATTGAGGTTGTTATAATGGACTGCAAATTGAAGTTCTCCAATGATTTTATTGATGTAATGAAGTCCAAATTCTGTTCTGAAATTTTCTAAAGTGGTTTTATCGTTGATGTCATTGGTGAATACGTCACCAAAGTAATTACTAGCCGGTGCGTTTTGATAAAACTGAAAATATTTAGTTTCTAAGGCTATTTTGTTTGTTACCGTAAGCTGATTCTGATTTAAAGAATCCTTTTTTTGAATGATATCGTAGTGCTGATTCAAAAAGAACCGTTTACCTACTAATTTGTTTTCAGCATCGACAAAATTTAAATCAAAAACAGATCGATCTATAAACTCCTCGTCTCCTGATGTAAAATTTTCAATATCCTCATCTCGCAGTCCACCGTTTTCTTTATTAAATAAATCTTGCGTCACCATATGCGCTTGCGCCTTGTAGCGTTTGCTCTTTGATTTGTAGTTGGTAGTGAACCTAAAATTACCCGAACTGCTCAGAGCATTTTGATAATTACCAAGCGACCGCATTCCTTTATAAGCAATTGAAAAATTAAACTGCCGGGATAAATTCACGGTGAAAAAGGCGTCCAATAATTGTCCTTGTTCAAATGCCGTTTTGTAAGTAAGTCTCGTCCATGGTGTGGGCACTTCGTAGTAGTTGATATCGCCTTCTTCAAGGTAATTAAAATGACGTGCCAAGGCTCCAAAATTGGGCATTAATTGATACTTACTTACGTCATAGGTCAACGTATTATAAGACTGCCCGATGTTTGCGAAAGGCATAAGACCAAAATTGTCTTTTTGTAGGTAATTAAATTTGTAGTCTTTTTTAATGGATAAGGTCGTGTCGACCATCAACGAATCTTGAGCCTCATTAAATTGTAAATACATATCTATAGTGGCGACTTCTTTAAAGCCTTTTGCTCTTCTAAGGCCTGTAGAATCTGTCTCTTGAATATTGCCCCGATTAGAGACCTTTTCATTTATAAGTCTCGTTTGTGACGAAACGCTTACAACACATAAAAGTCCAATAAAGAAGATGTAATATTTAGAATGCATTTAAAACAATATCTAATCAGAACAAAGTAAACTATAATTTATTGTTTATGCCGAATGTATTTTAAATAAGTTAACATAAAAAAGACCAACACGGTGTGCTGGTCTTTTATTGAGATATTGTTCTATTGAACTATTCAATAATAATTTTATGTGTTGTTATGCTTTGCCCTTGTGAGATGTTGGCAATATAAACGCCAGATCTTAAGTTTTTGAGTTTTAGAGTTTCATTAAATCTATTCAATTGATTCTCATAACTATTTTTAAAGACTAGTCTCCCGCTCAGATCATAAAGGCTCACATTTACTGCACCATTAGACGCATTTTGCGAGTTAAAACTGATGGTAAATTCGCCTTTACTTGGGTTGGGATAAATTGATAAATTACTTAATTTAGAATTATCATCGACACTAAGATTTTCTTGAATCGCAAAATTAGTAGTGTTGATATTGTAAAAAATATTGTTTGCTGCTTCAACCATAATTCTACAGCTTGAGGCGTTAACATTGGCTATAATTACATCCTCAGCCCCGTCATTAGGGGTATTTGCCAAAAGCACCGTATCAAAGTTTAAACCACCGTCTGTAGATAAAAGAATATTTACAAGAGTTGCATTTATTGGAGCATCTGGCGTATTCCCTTGATTCCAAGTTACTGATTGTGTTGAGCCCCCTTGATAGATTGTACCCGTAGCGTTTTGCGAGGTTACTGTAAAAGGGTTTGAAGTGTCTACAACAGATATTGTCATAAAATCTGAGGTGGTTTGACCAACCGCTAAATCATTATCACGAACTGTAAACGCAAAGTTTAGGTCTCGAGATATGGTAACCAATTTCTCCCATTGAGTAGAATTGTTAACTTGATTAACGTAATCTGCAAGTTTAGGTACATGTCTAACGTTATTAGAGCTCGGCGGAAATGACCGCACTACAGGACCTGTTGCTGTAATATTTGTTGGTAATGCCTCTGGACCATCGGCATCAAATTGTTCCCATGTATAGGTAAGATTATCAATTCCAGCGTCGTCAGTAGCAATCCCTGTTAATCTGTAAGGTGTCCCTTGAGGTATTGTGTAATTTGCACCAGCGTTGGCTGTTGGTGGGGCGTTAGTTGTACCTATCTGCTGTGCACAAATACTATTGCCTAATGTAATATTAGACCACATTTCATCAATACTATTTTGATGAAAATAAAGGTCTGTTAACGGTTGTATATTAGCCTGAGAACCACAAATACCAGCATAAGACATAATTGTTGTACCACCACCTGGCTCGTAGGCCGCAAAAGGAGTATAAGTACCGGAACAACTCGGCGCACTCCAGGTGTGAAAAGCACCATATTGATGTCCCATTTCGTGCATTATAATTCCTTCGAATTGAAAACCGGTAGGAGTTCCTGAAAATGTTCCGCTAGCTCCTCTAGATTTGCTAGGGGTGCATGGTGTAAATAGTTGTGCAAGACCACCAGAGGCTGTACAAAGCACATGCCCAATATCGTAATTAGCAAAACCAATATTAGCATCGACCACGGTTTGATTCTCATCGAGCAATAAGCCAAGATCACCGTTTGTAAGATTGTCTTCTTCCGCTGTAAAAATGATGTCCTTGTTATTTGCTACTATTTCCATTGAAAGCCCCATTTCTATTTCATAAACAGCATTAATTCTCGTTACTATGCCATTCAGCGCTGCTAAGACGACTGTTTTTTTAATTACATCATTGGCGTTACCTAAGCCAGCCTGATTCACATAATAGGTTGTTACTTCTCTAGTACAGGTTAGCGCCAGTCTAAATACTCTTAACTTTCCATCATCAGCATTTCTGTATTGATTAGATTCTTGACTAGTTCTATTTAATATAGGATCTGTTAGAGCATCATCAACATGGCATATGAGTTGACCTTCATCTTCAGAAATATCATCCTTGCTATAAACCATGTAAGACTGTCTATTCTTGGTCATACAATCAATATACTGAACCCCTTCTTTAGAATTAAGCACTATGGCTTTTAGTCCAAACAAAGAGATACTAAATCTAATAACTTTATTTTTTTCTTTTACTGATTTTCCAACAAAAGATCGAATCTCTGGAACGTCTTCTTGTAGATCTTGTGCTAAAACTGAGGCATCATACACCTCATAATTTTCAAATTCTCCACTAATGTTTGGAAAACTAACAATAATACCAGAAGTATTAGGAGCCAAAGCTCTACTAGGTGCATTTTGCAATTGCGTAGAAAGCACATCAACATCTAAGTTGTATACCGTGTATTTGTTTGGAGTAGAAGACACACCCCATCGTTCTGAAGAAATATCAGATTCGTTAACAGCATTCCATAACGATCTTGAATTTTGAGCATTAACAAAACCAATTGCTAAAGCAAAAAGCAAAATGCTGTGATTGCGTATTTTTCTTTTCATATTCACTTTTTTCAAAAATAATTAATTACCAAAGATGTTTTTAGATTTAATTTTACGGCATAAAAATAATAAAAAAAAGGCGATATCTATATCGCCTTTTTTTTTTGAGTGTAATTTACTCAGCTAAAGCCAAATCAGGCCAAGCCGTACCATCAGTTCTTGTTAAAACTGAGGTACCACCATCTCCGTATGTGTTTTCCCACTGAATAGTTAAGTCTGGTCCATCAATAGAGGTAATATTATATGTGTAACTATCTCCATATTGATCTGTGCCTATCACAGATAACTCGTCGCAAACAACAAATAGTAAAGGACCTAAGGCAGGGGTATCGTTCCAACATGAATCAAATAATCCAAAAGATAAATCCGAAGATGAATATATATCATCCCCTAGAGCAGTCCAAGTCACAGTACCTG
>CAYMDB010000260.1:0-4869 GCA_964388865.1 uncultured Flavobacteriaceae bacterium | reverse complement strand
ATGCCGTGGTTTCTTTTAAGCTTAAGCCACCACTGAGAGGAAACAGTACAATGGGCAAAAGCGCTGTTACAGCTATAGGTAGGGCTTCTGTTATCCACCATATAGCGACCCAAACTGCAGAGGCAAGTGTTGCATTAGCAGCTACACTTAAACCTTCAGGATGAAAAAATAGAAGAATAAGTATAAAAAGTAAAGGTCCAAGAACAAGTCCAATTTTTTGTTTGGTAAGTAGCATAGCGTTATTAATTAAAGATTAAATCTGCAGCATTGTGAGAGGCAGCCACAAAATCATGATCTGCTCCTTCATGGATTTGAAGTTCCCAATTGAAATCAGAAGTATTGTTTTGAGCTGCTGTTTGTGCTTTACTAAAAAAATACTGCGCTCTGTCTAGTCGGTTTAAGCCTTGTGCATCGGCAAAACTATTATGCCGTAATGAAGAGGCTTTTGGGTCATTGTCATTAGAACCTACCTGCACCGATATAAATTTTTCAAAAAATAGATCAAGGGGTGAATTCAGGAGAATACTATGGCCAATGCCATAAGGAAAAGCAACGCTTTCATTAGGTACTGTATACCACCCAGCTGCCGAGATCACAGATTGATTTGCCCGATTATTGGGTTTAAACATTAAAAATCTATGCACAAATTGCGCACCTGCGGAGTGCCCATAAATTTTGTAGGATGGATTTGTGTTACCGATTTCATTTTTAAAATGATTAAACAGGGGCTCTACGATAGAAAAGCTCCATTCGTCTTCCGGATTTAAGGTTGTTGCGGATGGATTATCACCGTCCACATAGACATTTCCTAAATTATACTGATCACTGCCAGGAAAGTTTAACGTCGAAAACTGAGGAGCTACAATAATAAAACCATACTGATTTGCCTTTTCAATGAGAGCATTCCTGTAGTCTGAAGCATTTCTGCCTGCACCATGAAAAACCAAAAGAATAGGCGTAGTTGCAGTTTTGTTTTCGGGAATATGATAATAAACCTTCAGTGTTTTTCTAAAATTAGCAGTGTCATAATCGTATAAGATAAAACCAGAACCTGATATGGAAGCGTTCAGTTCTGTGCTATTCAAGTTGTCATCTTGCCCACAGCCCAATAGCATGAGCAGTATAAGTGCAGCAGGGAATGCCTTTTTTATGTGCAGTGCGTTCATCATAACTTCAAAAATTATTTTAAAATAGCCTCAATAATTACTATCTTTAAGATACCAATTAACAAAAAATATGAGTACCAATCACACTTTTGCTATTCAAAGAATAAAAAAAGAGTATCTAAAACAACAAATGGAATACAGCATAAAATATATTGTTTTATACCATGCTATTAAACAATGCATTTTAAAAGTAGAGCTTCCTCATGGTTGGCAATTGCCTTCCACCCGTTATTTGGCTCAAGTGCTGAACTTGTCGAGAACAACGGTTTTAAAGGCCTACGAACTTTTAGCACTTGAAAAATTAATTATTTCGAAAGTTGGCTCAGGTAATTCTGTTAATTACCAACCCGAAACCCAAACTAATGTAATAAAAAGAGGCGACATTTCCCCACAACGCTATCCTGCACTTTCGGATAAAGGGTTGTCGTACTTAAAAAACATATCATTAATTAATAGATTACCAGATCAGGATTTGGCATTTAGACCAGGATTACCACCGCTAGACGTGTTTCCTGTGAATCAATGGAAAAAACTTCTCAATTCGTATTGGCGACATATAAAATCTTCTAATTTATCCTACTCCCAATCTACGGGATTAACAGAGTTTAAAAAAAGTATCAGCAACTACTTAAATGTGAGTAGAAATGTAAAATGCGATCCGCAACAAATTGTTATTACCTCTGGATCCTTACAATCAGAATACCTCATCGCCAATACACTTGTAAATAAAGGAGATCTTGTAGTTGTAGAAAATCCACTGTTTCCTAATGTACATTCCGTTTTTAAGAGTTCAGAAGCACAATTGGTACCCATAGCTATAGATGAGCAGGGCATCAACATAAACGAACTGAAATCGAAAAATTTAAAAGACCTTAAGGTCATTCATGTCACACCCTCAAATCATTATCCGCTGGGTGTTAAAATGACTTTAGAGCGGCGACAAGAATTGCTGCAATACTCCTCTGAAATGGGGTGTTTAATCATTGAAGATGATTACGAAAATGAAATTGCCAATTATCAAGAAGCTACACCAACGATTTTTAGTTTAGATAAAGAAGATAGAACCATTTATATGGGGACGTTTAACAGGTTATTGCATCCTTCTATTAGACTGGGCTACATGATTGTACCACAATTTTTAATGCCAGCCGTTGAGGCTTTACAAGAACATTCCCATCGTTTTGTGTCACCTTCTTCACAAACGGTTATGAATCAATTTATTGAAAAAAATTATTTATATCAACATATTAAAACTTGTATTGAAGTAGCCAAAGAAAGGCACGATTTATTTAAAACTCTATTTAAGAGCGAAATAAAATCAATGTATATTCAGGAGAAGCCATTTTCGAGCTTTCATCTCATAGCTTTTTTTAAAGAGCCCAAAAGCACCAAAGAAGAACTTGAAATTATAAAAAAACTTAAGCAAAATCATATCACAGTGCTGCGTTTGAGTAAATGTTATATTGACGAAAATCAGCAAACGGGATTGATTTTTGGCTACGCATCTGTAAGACCTACTGCTATCAGAAAGAAAATAAAGAGCTTAAGTAAATTGGTTTGATTTTAAGAATTGGTATTTTTTATTTTTAAGAAGTGGTATCTTAATTTCTATTTCAAAAAAAATAACTTTACTTGTGATATTAACTTTTAAAAATAAGCATCATGAAACATCTTTACCTTTTTATTTTCTCATTAGTTTCAAGTTTTAGTTTTGGTCAAAATGTGACTATTACTAAAATTATTGAAACAGGTTGCTCTAGCCCTTTTGTTAAGACCGTTGAACTTTATGTTGATGGTACCGTAGACTTCTCTACAGAGGTTGTATTAAATTATATGAATAACGGCGCGCCTTGGGCAGACAATCAAATTGATATTTCGGCTTTAGGATTGCAAACAGATGCTTTCGTTTATCTTGTTCGCGATATTGCTTTAATGGAGGCCGAATTTCCTAATACAACGTTTGATGCTAGCAATACAGTAGTTGTAACAACGGCTACGAATGGTGATGATGGTTACCAGGTTGTATTAAATGGCGTGGTTGTTAGCCAGTTCGGAAAAACAGAAACAGATGCAGATTTAGATACAGACTCTGATTGGAATCATAATGATACGGTGGCGATACGTTTATCTGATAATCCAGATATTGGTGTTTGGGACCCAACTCAATGGGAAATTAGACCAGAAAATGATTTAGATACACAAACTTTTTGCCAAACGGGTACTACTAATTTAGAAACCTACTTCAACACTTTAGGAGGAGGTTATCCATTGGGCACAGGCTCAGGATGGACGCCAACAGGACCTGTATGTACAACAATCCTTGGGAGTGATACAGCAACTTGTGAATCTGCAACAGTAGGAACTGCAAACGACACTTACACTGCGACTTTAGATTTTGAAGGGGCTAATAATGGTAATACCTTTTCTATAACCGCATCTGCGGGTACAGTTGGTGGTGACGACCCAACAACCACTGCTAATGGTACCATTACGGTTTCTAATATTCCCGAAGGGACTGATATAACCATTTCGGTAAGTGATACGGCTAATGGAGGTGTTTGCGATTTATCACGAGTTATAAGCAGTCCTGACTGCATCCCTTTAGTTATAAACGAATTACATTTTGATCCTGCAGGTGATATTACTGGAGATGCTAACGGTGACGGGATAAGAGATAATTTAGAGGATGAGTTTTTAGAGTTCTTTAATAATTCTGGCGTGGTCTTAGATTTAAGTGGGTACACAATTTCAGATGCTGCACAATTGAGACATACATTCCCAGCGTCTACCATTGTTCCACCTAACGGAGTCATTGTTGTTTTTGGGGGTGGTACTCCAACAGGAACGTTTGGAGGAGCCATTGTACAAACTGCTTCTGAAGGTAATTTAGCCTTAAACAATGCAGGCGATGTTGTAACACTGCGCAATCCAAATAATCAAATAGCACTTCTTTTTGCTAGTAACGATGTTGGTATCTCCTTTGGTCAAGACCAATCGGTAACAAGGAATCCTGATATTACGGGTGATTTTGTTCTTCACACAGATGCCAATTCAGCACTATTGTATTCCCCAGGGTTACGAGTTGACGGCAGTACACTTTCAACCTTAAACTTTGAGCAATTAGGCGTAAAAATCTATCCAAATCCTGTTGGAAATGGCGTTTTACATATAGATACGCCTTCAACAATCTTGAAAACTGTTGAACTCTTCGACCTTAATGGCCGCTTAGTTTTAAAACAAAAAACAGTAAATAGTGTCATTGATGTAAACCAAATTGAACCAGGGCTTTATATTTTGAATCTTGATATTGATGGAAACACCGCAACAACTAAACTTATTGTCAAATAAATAATAGACCCGAAAAACCCCTTTTTAATATGATATGTAATAGTTTTAGTTTCAAATACGTTTGCAGCTTAGTGCTAGTAGCGGTGCTTTTTACGTCCTGTGAGAGTGATGATATCCATCCCGCCCTGAGTTTAGAGATTGACACCACAGAGTTAAGTGAGCTCAATGGCATTGCAACACTTACAGCTACACTCAATGGGGCGGCCACTCAGAATATCGTCATTCCGCTTGTTTTCTCGGGTACTGCCACTATTGATTTAGACTACAATGTGCAGGCCAACAATATTACAATCAATCAAGGTCAGACTACAGGAACGTTAAGTATTACGGGAATAGCAGATGGTATAGTAGAGGG
>CAYMDB010000259.1:0-4883 GCA_964388865.1 uncultured Flavobacteriaceae bacterium | reverse complement strand
TCACAATTTTACCATCAACAAAACGGTAGGTGAGATGCACTGGCATATCAATGACTTTACCATTGTCTTTTAAAGTGCCACGCCAGTCTAACCAGGCGTTTACCCAAGTGTAGCCTTTATCGGTAACTACCATTTCAAACTCTTGGTCTTTTTCCAAAAATCCTCTGCTGGAATAGTTAGCATCATTTCCTTGATGATAAGCTACGATATCTTTTAATTCAATAGGATTGGTCTTTGTATTGAAATACGTTTTAGAGCTATCAGCAAAAACACTGAGGTCGTATTGCTGTGAATTATAACCTTTAATAACTTTCTTAGCAGTTTCAATTTCTGGCGACTGTTGCGTGTAACGGCTGTCTTTTTGCTCGCACGAGCTAAATATGGCCAGAGCGAGTATTAGAATTACTATTTTTTTCATGATTTTTAAGTTTTTATTAGTTAGAAGTTACTGCCAAATCGGGACGCATTTCACTTATAATTTCATCGAATTTTGACATTTTAAGGTATAAACTCTGTAAAATACCTTGCCCTTCGGCTCCAAGTAGTTCTTCATCAGACTTGCCTCTTTCTGCCATATGCATCTCATCTTTGGCGGAAACAGTGACCAATAAGAATTCGGCATCGGCTCCAAATCCACTTCGGTAAACATTATAATATCCAGTTGCTCCTTTTTTCTCGTTAAGCGCCTTGAAAGCTTTCATCTGGTCTCTTACAGTAGTTCTATTCTCTGGCGAATAATAAATTTTGTAATGCTTGCGATAGTTTTCGCCTTCGGTAGCTTGAGACGTTTCCTTAGGTTTATAAGATAATTCATCGTCTGAAATAAGAATGAAGTCTCTCTCCACATCATAGCATTTATCCATGCGGTTAAAAATTTCATAGACTTTTTCCTTACCTGCTTTTTCGGCAAGTTGAGCAATAGGCGACTGGCCATCTAAATCGGCCATAGAACTAATGGGTCTAACAAAAAAATAATGATTACTAGAGTTTCTGAAGACATTCATTGTCACATTGTCAAGTGGGTTTGCTTTTATAAGATCAGTGACTTCTTTCAACGTCGCTTCGTACTCCATAGTCATGGATGGTTTTACGACGTCTTCATGTACATGTAATAATTGTTGTGCATTTGTTGTCATAGGTGCCAATAACATCAAAATTGCTAATAGCAATCCGTTTTTAATAGTTTTCGGCACGATGCTTAAATTGTTTAAGCGCTCGTGGAATGTGAAAGAATGTTTCATAATTAATAGCTTTAAATGGTTAATGATAAATGAATTTCAATTATTGAAATCCTTCTCTAAGGAATTGATAATCATTGTAATTTAAAACTGATGTAGGACGAAATGGCCTTATTCTTATCCGAAATGGAGGTTTTATTTATCGAGATGGATTATTGAGTAGTAACTAATAGGAACCGATTGTACTCGATTTATTTTCCCTGTCTCTAAAGCCTGCCTACCGGCAGGCATGGGTGAAATCGAGGAAAATCTAAAAATTTTAAATCACCTAAATCGTTTGAAGTCGTTTTAGTAATTCTTCCTTTAAAGATTTACTAATAGGAATGGCTTTTTTGCCCATAACAATGTGGCTAGTACCAATTTCATCGATTTGCGAAATGTTGATAATATAAGACCGATGAATTCTTAAAAAGTGTTTGGATGGTAATTTTTCGTCCATATCTTTTAAGGTCATTACCAATAAATATTCTTTGTTTTTTGAAAAGATGCGGCAGTAGTTCCGTTCGGCTTCAATGTAGAGAATGTCTTTAATATCTACTTTGACCATAGTATTTAAATGACGAACAAAAATGCAATCGCTTAATATGAGAGAGTCGTTATTTTGAGCTTCTAAATTACTTGTATCGTTATTTTTTGAAGCAATTTGATGAATGGTTAATTCAATAGCGCGTTGCAGGTCTAATTTTTTGAAAGGTTTGGCAATAAAACCATACGGGTGTGTAGCTTTCGCACGGTTAAAATGGGCATCGTCTACATTGGCGGTTAAATAAATCACTGGAATGTTATGCGTTTTTTGCATGGCTTGGGCCGTTTCAATGCCATCTAAATTGCCTTTTAGGTTGATATCTAAAAGAATGATATCGGGTGTGTTTTCTTGAATTTGCAGAAGCGCGTCTTCACCACGTGGCACAATACCAGTGACTTCGTAGCCTAAGCTATTTAATTGCAACGAAATATTGGCAGCAATCACCATTTCGTCTTCAACTATTAATATTTTAGTTTTTTCACTCATTAGGCTGCAGTGCTGATTAAGAAGTCAAATTCAATAGACATGCCTTTGTCCGTGCGTTCCACCATAGTTCCGTTGAGCTGTTGGGTGAGCAGCTTTACCAATTGCGAGCCAAAACCGGTACCTTGTGGTGCTAGACCTTCGGTTTTTCCCACGCCGTTATCTCTAACTTTGAGTTTTAAATAGTTGTCTTTGGTTTTTTCTAAACTGATGTTGATGGTACCACCTTGCTTTTCTGGAAATGCATATTTAAGGGCGTTGGTCAATAATTCGTTTACAATGAGTCCGATAGGAACCGCCGTGTCCACATCTAAATCTAAATTGTCCATAGCACATTCAATTTTTACTTGATCTTCAGCATTAAAAGTGTCCAGAATACCTTCGCTGAGGTTGATGAAATAATCCTTCATTTCAATACTGCCAAGATTATCCCCTTGATATAATTTTTGGTGAATGATGCCCATAGATTGTACCCGATTCTGACTCGCAATCATGGCATCTTTGGTAGCACCATCTTCAATTTGTGCCGATTGTAAGGCGATTAAACTCTTCACCATTTCTAAGTTGTTTTTAACGCGATGGTGAATTTCTTTCAATAACAATTCATTTTCAGCATTTTTAGCACGAATGATTTTGGTGGCTTTTTTGTTTTTGTTGAAGAAATAAAGCAGTGACAATAAAAACATCAGCAATAAGGCAGCAATGAATATAATTAGATGTTGTGTTTTGCTTTTTTGCTGAATTAAAGCCGCCTGAGACACTAAGGCTTCATCTTTTTTTTCGGTTTCGTATTTAATGGCCATTTCCGATTCGATATTGGCAATTTTATCTTCCAGAATCTTTTTAGAATTGGCGTTGGCTTTGTCTTTATAAACGTAGGCTTGTTCATAGTCGCCCAAACCAACATAAGTATCGGCCAGGTCTAAATAAGGTTGAATGATACTGCCTTGACCTTTGTCTTCGTAGGCTTTCACACCAACCAGCAAATGTTCTAAAGCTTGGTCGTAATTTTCCTGTAAGAGATACACTTGCCCAATTTCGGTACGGTAAGTAGCACAGCGTTCTTCACCAACATGAGATTTGCATAAGTCCCAAGCCGCGATATAATCTTTTAAAGCATTGTCGTAATCCTTAGCTTTAACATAAACTTCACCGCGATATGAAAGCGCTCTAACGGGGACAAAAATTTCCTCAGGTGCTTTGGTTCTTACCACTTCTAAACAATAGTCGGCAGCTTCGTAGGCTTTTTCAAACGTACCTAATTCCCCATAACCCGTAATTAAATTAAATTGCGCAATGGCTACGGCACTGTAGTTTTCGGCTTTCTCTAATAATGGTACAGCTTTGTTGGTATAGTCTACAGATTTTTGGTAGTCTTCCATAACCATATACAGCACACCAAGTGATCTGAAGGCGCTCCCTAAACCGCCATCATCTTGCGTAGCTTCATAAATTTCTATCGACTTAAATAATACGTCTTGCGCTTTGTCTAATTGTCGTGTGTTCATATAATCTATAGAAAGCGCTCTATAGGTATCGGCAATTTTCTTTTGGTCAGTACCTTGTAAAAAATAGTCTAAAGCTTTTTCAGAATGATACACCACAGAATCAGACGAAAAAACGCCATTATAGCCATGCCAATTGGCTAATTCTGTGTGAATTTGACCAATGATGCTATCTGGTTCTGTTTCTAAACTGCGTTTTAGGGTTTGTAAGCCCATAGAATGGTAGGCTTCAAAATCTTTTCCTGTGTAGGCGTTAGAGCTTAACCACGACAGGCATGAGTCAATGGTTTGCTTGTTAAAATCTTTAGTTTTGAGGTCTTCACTTTGGGAAAGTGCAGCAATTGTGCAAAAGAAACAAACAAGTAATACTATGGATTGGTTTTTCATCAGTCTTTTTAACTAGTGTTTTTAAAGACTTGAGGCTAGGGTTAAAGATAGAAAAAAAGTGTCACCAATTGGCAAGGCTCTAAACTTATAAGCTAATTTCTATTTGATTATGAATGATATCATCAAAAGTTTCGCGTTTTCTAATAAGGTGGGGCTTTCCTTTATAAATGAGAACTTCTGCAGGTCTGTAGCGCGAATTGTAATTGCTCGCCATAGAAAAACAATAGGCTCCCGCATTTTTAAAACACAAGATATCTCTTTCATTAATTTCTGAAATCCGTCTATTGTTTGCAAAGGTGTCCGTTTCGCAAATATAGCCTACTACCGAGTAAAAACGTTCACGTCCGGTTGGATTAGAAATATTGACGATTTCATGCTGAGCACCGTACAGCATTGGTCGTATTAAATGGTTAAATCCAGAATCAACTTGCGCAAACACGGTTGAAGTGGTCTGTTTTACCACATTTACTTTTGCTAAAAATACACCAGCTTCACTGACCAAAAATTTACCGGGTTCAAAAGCTAAAGTTAAATCTCTGCCGTAGATTTTGCAGAACTCGTTAAAGCGTTTGGATAATTTTTCACCGAGCTCTTCAATATTAGTTTCAATATCGCCAGTTTTGTAGGGCACTTTAAAACCAGATCCGAAATCAATAAACTCCAAATCCTTAAAATGAGCGGCTGTATCAAACAAGATTTCACTGGCATACAAGAACACATCAATATCCAAAATATCGCTTCCGG
>CAYMDB010000258.1:0-4885 GCA_964388865.1 uncultured Flavobacteriaceae bacterium | reverse complement strand
GGCAATGGGTAATTTTTATTTTCAGAAATTTAAAGAAGAAAAGACTATTAACTATATAGAAAAAGCCAGTCATAGATACTTAATGGCTTCTAAAATATACCATCAACTGTATCTAGGTCAGCATTATAATGAGCAACTTTATACTACTTGCAATACTATTAATGCGTGTTTGTTAAAATCTGCCTTAATTCAAAAAAAGAATGTTCACTTTTTATCAGAAACATTAAATAACATTGAAAACAACAGTTCTAAATTAACATGGTCTAAGTTTATTTTTAATAATCAGCGTCAGCAAATAAATATTTCTGAAAGGTTATTAAACGAAGAAGAGAACATCAAATCGCAACTTAATTTTTACAAGCAAAGCTTAGTAGCAAAAAGTGAGGTTTCCGAAGAAAAAGCAGCCCTTTGGAAAGCTAAAGCGTATGAGTTAAATGAAACCTTATTAAAGCTTCAAGATTCCATAAAACAACAAAGTAAAACCTACTATCAACAAAACGTCAAAGATTTTGACATTGCTAATCTTCAGGCTAATTTGAAGGATGATGAAGCCATTCTGAAATATGTTTTTACAGAACAAAAACTCTATTCATTTTTAATATCTAATAACCATATTGAGTTAGTTTCTGCAATTGAAAAAGCAAATGTTTTAAAAACTTTAAAAAGTTGTTTGGATCATTTAAAAAATAGAGAACAGCAGTATAAAACCTCTTTTAATGATTTAAAAGAACTTCTTTTTAGTAAAACAAACTATTCAAATTATAAAAAACTCACTATTATTCCAGATGGCGCCTTACATTATTTACCGTTTGAAGCTCTTTTTTTTGATGAAAATTTACCGCTAATTAGTTATGGATCGTCTCTAATGCTTTTTCAAGAACAAAAAGCAATTATTCCTAATTTTGATAATTTAAAAATTGGTGCATTTTCAGCATCTAATGCTAACATGATGTTACCAAAAGCATCTTCCGAAATAAGTTCTGTTTTAAAATTTTTTAGTGGTGATAGGTTTTTAAACGCTTCCAAAGCTGATTTTATTACAAAAGCCAACCAATACAATGTATTGCATTTAGCCATGCATTCTAATATCGATGAGTCAAATCCTGAATTTTCGTCACTCAATTTTTATGGAGAAAATAATAAACTCTTTATTTCTGAACTCTACAACGAATCTTTTAAAGCCCACATGGTTGTATTAAGTGCCTGCGATACTGGCAATGGTTTTTACGAAAATGGCGAAGGTGTTATTTGTTTATCTAGAGCGTTTAACTTTGCAGGCATACCAAGCACTGTGATGAGCTTATGGAAAGTTGATGATGAAGCTACGGAAAGCATTATGACGTATTTTTATAAACATTTAAACAATGGTGAAGCTAAAGATGAAGCCCTTAAAAATGCTAAATTAGATTATTTAAAATTTACAGATGATGAACTTCTTAAACATCCGTACTATTGGTCTGGGTTTGTAATATCTGGTAATACAGATGCTTTAGTTCAAAGAGATAACTATTGGCTTTATCTTTCTGTTGTGCCATTAATGATATTTTGTCTTTTTAGAAAACGGTTATTCCAACGTTTTAAAAAGTGATATGGCTTCATTTTTTTTAAAGCTTTCACCTGAATTTATTAGAGCCTTAAGTTCTTTTTTTGCTGATTCTAAGTCTTTATTTTTCATATAAGCCAGAGCAAGATACCAATGCGAGCGATGCGTTAACATATCTGAAAATTTTAAATGTTGTTTAAATGCATCAATAGCTTCCTTAGTTTTTCCTGAAGCCAATAGCGCATTTCCCTGATAAAAAAGTAATTGGGAGTTTTGCGAGTTCAGGTAAGCTTTTTCAAATAAAATCGTTGCTTCTTCATAGTCTTTTTCAGAATAAATTATAAAGGCATTAGTGGTAACATTTTGCTCGTTTTCTGAACGCACTATGGGCGTACTCACATTTTTTGAAGGTTCAAAATAAGCGGTAAACAAGGTGTCTTCATTAATTTCTGTTTTTGAAAAGAATTGAATAGAAAAAATAATTAAAATTATCGCGGCAACAGCACTAAATGGGTTTAACCACTTTTTTAAGGATACTTTACTTTTGTTTAAAAATTCAGATTCGAAAGATTTTAATTCATTTCTAAATTTGTTGCCATCTTCTTTTTCAGAAACTATTTTGATGTCTTTTAGAACATCGACTTCTTTTTTAAATTCAGAATCGTTTTTGTAAAGTTTTTCAAATTCCAAAAGTTCTGTTTTGTTTAAACTTCCAGAAAAATACTTTTCTATCAATGTGCTATGAATCATTTTTTTGGGGATTTTTTTATCAGGTCTTTTAAAGTTTTCAAGCATCGTGATTTCTGACTTCGCACAACAGCCTCACTTTCGTAACCTTCTAAAGTTGCTATTTCTTCATTAGTTAGTCCTCTATAAAAGCTTAATGTTAACATTTGCTGGCAACTTTTTCCTAATTGCTTAAAATAATAATGGAGAAGTTGCTGTTCTTTGGTTAATTCTTTTTCAGTTTCAAGTGGTATTTCTCGAAATGTAGTATCGATTTTAAGATGTACAGAATCCATAGTTGTTTTCAAGGACTCTTCTTTAAGTTTTTTATAAATAAGGTGTTTTCCAATGCCAAACAAATAGGTTTTTAGGCTGCTTTTTACGGTATAAAGTTTGCCTGAAATAGCATGTTTTCTTATGGCTAAAAAGGCTTCTTGGTAAATATCAACGCCATCTATTTCTGCTATATTATATTGTTTTGCAAAGTTTAGAAACCCATTTCTATGGGTGTTATAAAGTTTTTTTATTAAAAAATGGTTATCGGTTTTTAAGGCTTCAACATCATGTTGTTCCATAGATTTTAGTGAATTTTTTTATAGCAATGTTAACAATACCATTTTTTCTTTCACTAAAGATATATCATTATTAATAATATCAAAATGAAAACAAAACATACTCGATTATTTTTCATCATTATTTTTTCTTTCATATGCGTCCAAACCGCACAAGCACAATTTCTAAAAAAATTAAAGAAACGTGTGGAGCAAAAGGTTGAAAATGCTGTTATTGAGAAAACGGCTAATAAAGCATCTGAAAAAGCCACCAATTCAATGGACAAAGTATTTGACATCAATCCGTTTCCTGATGGCAAGGAAAAAGCGGACCCGGCTGTAATTGCAGATTCCTACGACTTCACATGGAAATATTCTCTAAAAATGACTACCAAACAAGGGGATTTGGTGTTCGATTATTATTTAAAACCTGATGCATCTTATTTTGGTTTTACAACTGCGACGATGCAAGATATGTTTACGGTCATGGATAACAAAAATAAGGTCACTGTCATGTTTATGAACTCAAAAGGCAACAAAATAGGAATGGCAAGCCAGATGCTAGATGATCTGGATTTAGAAGAAATGGCTGACGAATCTGGTAAGTACAAATTTGAAGCCTTACCAGAAAAAACCATAAACGGTTACCGATGCAAAGGTGCAAGAGCTACGAGCGATGAATATATCATGACCATGTATTTCACAAATGAAGCGGAAGTGAGCTTCGATGACATCTATAAAAACAAGCAGACCAATATCCCAATCGAGTTCAAGAATTATTTTGGAAAAGATGATAAAGTTCTTATGATTTCCATGGATATGAAAAGCTTAAAAAATGATAAACACAATGCTACCATGGAATGCATTGGACTGGAAGAAGTTCAGAAAACAATCAATAAGGCGAATTATAAAATAATGTAAAATGTTAATTCCTATTAACTAACCATTTAAAACCATATCCATGAAAAAATTACTACTATTCATTGCAAGTATCAGTCTTTCTTTTACTGCGATCTCTCAAACCACATACGTCGTCAACAGTACAGCCGACTTACCAGATATCAACATCAATGATAATGTCTGTATCGATGCAAGCGGCAATTGTACCCTACGTGCGGCCATCCAAAACGCGAACAAGACCACTAATAAGGACACTATCGAATTTGATATATCAGGAAATGCGCCCTTTGTGATTACGGTTACGGATGTGATGCAGCCCATTCAACAACCTATTATTATTGATGGTAGAACACAATTGGATTACATCAATTCACCAATCATTGAAATAGATGGTAGCATTTTACCCTTAGGTAAAAACGGTTTGCAACTAATAGGCAGTTCTACAGGAAGTGAAATTTACGGATTGAGTATTGGTGGCTTTAAACGATTTGAGGTAACACCATTTAGTCTTGGTTATGGTATTTTGGCAAACACGGGTAACCACATCATTCAATCCAACTATATCGGCATAAAACCAGATGGAACGACCATCAATTCCAATACAGGAACTGGTATATTATTTAATAATACAGGCGGAAATCTCGTGGGAGGACCGTCTCCAAATCAAGGCAATGTCATTTCAGGCAATGGTTCTGGGGTTGTGTTTGAGGGTGTTGGAACAAATTCGTCAGCTACAAATAACACCATTCAAGGAAATCTAATAGGAACGGATGCCACAGGAACTTTAAATAAAGGGAATCGGTTTAATCTGACACTTATAGACGCTCCCAACAATGTTGTGGGAGGCAGTTCGTCTGGTGCACGCAATATTATATCAGGAGCTAATTCTTCAATAGACACTACCGTAGGAACTGGAATTGCCATCACAGGCACCCAATCTTTTGGTAATGAAATCATCGGCAATTACATCGGTACAGACATTACAGGTACGCAAGCCTTGCCGAATGTTAGAGGCGGCGTTTTGATATTATTCGGCGCAAACAATAACGATATCGGAACTGATAATGTTGGCGAAGGAAATGTGATTTCCGGCAACGGACAGTATGGCGTGTATTTTCAAGGAAGTGCTTCAAACCCTGTTGTTTCAAATAGTATCAAAGGAAAT
>CAYMDB010000257.1:0-4920 GCA_964388865.1 uncultured Flavobacteriaceae bacterium | reverse complement strand
TTTGCCATTTAAAAAGGCACGTAAGGTAAATTCGCCTGCCGTCGCCATTCTACATCCGTTTCGTAAAAACAACTGAATAATCTCTTGCTGAATATAAGACGACCCATGGCAAGATATTTCAACAACATGTTCACCAGTATAGGAATTCGGATTTTTAAAAACAGAAACCAAAACCTCATCAATGGTTTTAGTGGCATCAACAATATGACCTAAATGAATGGTATGCGTCTTCTGTTTTCTAAGCGATTTATCACTTTTAACCGATTTAAAATGCGCATCCGCAATACTTATGGCTTCTGCACCAGACAACCTAATAACGGCTATGGCACCACTTCCAGAAGGTGTTGCTAGGGCTACAATGGTATCATTATGCATAGGTCTTTTCTTTTTGCAAATGTATTGCAAATTATACGAATCTTATAAAATATAAGCTTTTTATTTCAGGATTTAATTCGCATTGCATTATTCTCTCTTTTAGGCTTTGATTATATTTGCAACAGGTTGAAAAAACAGAGTGGATTACCACTCTAAAAAAAGTAATAGCGTATGAAAAGACTGTTTATAATATTAAGTGCAGGTTTATTAATTTTAAGTTGCGAACAAAAAAATAAAACAACGTATAGCATTAATGGAAATGCTAAGGATGTTTACAATGGCATTCGGGTGTATTTGAAACAAACAAATGCAAAAGGTGAGCGCATCAATAAAGACACAGCTATTGTTTTTAATGAAGCCTTTAAAATGGAAGGCAAAATAACAGACCCAACACTCTACGTTCTCTCCGTTGATGGATCACCTGGTGAAGCAGTTTTTATGTTAGAAAACAGTGAAATTGATATAGAAATCAATAAGGCTAATGTTGCTGAATCTAAAATATTGGGTTCAGAATCTAACAAAGGCTTTAAAGCTTTTCAAGATGACGTTTTAGCCATCAAAGAGCGCGGTGAAGAGGCAATGATAGCTTACCGACAGGCACAACTTGCCGATGATGACACAAAAATAGATTCCATCTCACAAGCCTTGGATCAAATTAGACAGCTTATGCTAGAGCATCCTTTAAATTTTGTAAAACAAAACCCAGATCTACACTTTAGCCTCAATTTAATTGAATTAGAGTCCACTAAACCGAAATTTGATGTCGTTAAATTTACAGAAGCGTTTAATAATCTAACACCGCACTTAAAATCGAGTGAAAAAGGACAAGACGTACGTAAAAGACTAAATGAACTTTACATAGTCTTCGAAACTACGGCA
Organism: uncultured Flavobacteriaceae bacterium; assembly: GCA_964388865.1. Lineage (GTDB taxonomy): Bacteria > Bacteroidota > Bacteroidia > Flavobacteriales > Flavobacteriaceae > Winogradskyella. The sequence continues at coordinate 3,666 of CAYMDB010000257.1, read as the reverse complement.
CATCTTGAAATTGGTAAAACAGCACCAAATTTTGAAGCTCCTAAGCCAAATGGTGATCTTGTTTCACTTAATGAGCTTAGAGGTGATGTCACCATTATAGATTTTTGGGCGGCCTGGTGTGGTCCTTGCCGAAAAGAAAATCCGAATATGGTACGGCTCTATAACCAATACCACAGCCAAGGTTTAGAAATAATCGGTGTCTCTCTCGATGGACAGGGTCGACAAAAAGATCCTAAAAAAGCATGGATAGAAGCTATTGAGAAGGATAAATTAACTTGGACTCAGGTCTCAAATCTTAACTATTTTAACGATCCTGTTGCAAAACTCTACAATATTAATTCCATACCTGCAACTTACATTCTTAATTCAGAAGGCATAATTGTAGCCAAAAATTTAAGAGGAAGAGCTTTAGAAAATAAAATTGCAGTGCTTCTAAAGAAGTAAACCCGTTTAAATTAGTAGTGTTCTAATTCAATTTTCCAGTTTTGTGAAGTATAAATAAAACCACAATGGGGATAGCAAGTAAACCTATATGTCCTAAATCGGTTTTAAACAAACTCGGCATCAGTAGCAGAGTCACCACATAACCACCTATGGCTCCGCCAAAATGGGCATCATGACCAATATTTCCTATTTTGTTTTTCATTCCATAAATGGAATACAACAAATAACCAACACCAAACACATAACCCGGAATTGGTATAGGAATAAAAAACATGTGTAAGCTCATTTCAGGCTGCAACAAAATGGCAGCGTATAAAACACCTGTTACCGCACCACTTGCTCCTACAGCATTATACCAGTATTCTTCCTTATGAAAATACAAGGACAACAAATTACCAACCAATAAACTCGCTATGTAAATGATAATAAATTTCACACTCCCCAAAGCCATAATCACTGCATCGGCAAAAAAGTAAAGGGTAATCATATTAAACAATAAATGGGTAGTGTCTACATGCAAAAAACCTGAACTAAACATTCGTATTTGTTCCCCTCGCCGAATGCTTCCAATATTAAATTTATACTTTTCAAAAAACAAACGATCTTCAAATCCTTTAAAGGAAATAATGGCGTTTGCTGCAATAATCACTATAGTAACGATACCTAAATTATACATAAACTCTAATCTTATAAATCAAATATAATATATATTTGTTGTTGCAAAACTAACATACTTTAATGCAACTTATTGCCTATATTCTTGTTTATCCTATTCTTTGGTTAGTTTCTATACTTCCGTTTCGATTACTGTACGGATTGTCTGATGTGCTCTGGTTTTTTATCTATAAAATATTTGGCTATAGAAAATCAACGGTTAAAGAAAATTTAAGATTAGTGTTTCCTGATAAGTCCGAACAAGATATTTCTAAAATTACCAGTCAGTTTTATCAGCATTTATGCGATATGATTTTAGAAGCTATAAAATCGATGACGATTTCTGAAACAGAACTACTTAAACGCTATAAATTCACAAACGTCGAACTCATTAACAATCTCGAAAAAAAACAGCGCAGTATTATACTAATGTGCGGGCATTACGGCAGTTGGGAGTGGGTATTTATATTACAAAAATATATAAATCATAAAGGTTATGCGGTTTATAAACGCCTAGCAAATCCGTATTTTGATCGATTAGTAAAACGCATCAGAGCACGGCACGAAACCTATCTCATCACCACAAAAGAGACCTTTGGGATCTTAAGTAAACTAAAGAAAAAGGGTGAATTAACCATTAACGGTTTTGCTTCAGATCAGTCTCCTAAAGTGAATAAAGCATTTTATTGGAACGAATTTATGGGAGTTAAAGTACCTATGCACACTGGTGCAGAAACCATTGCTAAAAAACTAGATATGGCCGTGGTCTTTTTTGGTGTCAAACGCATCAAACGCGGCTATTATCAAACCACATTCACAACAATTTCTGAACATCCTAACGAGCACAAAGACTACGAAATTACTGATATATTTTTTAAACTCGTTGAAAAACAAATCCTAGAAGCACCGCAGTATTACTTGTGGACCCATAAACGTTGGAAGCATAAAGATAAAGTGCCTGCCAAATTTAAAAAGTAAAACTGACTTAATCTAAATCAAACCAAGCATCTACTTGGATCGTATCGCCCGATTTATCTTGATAAGATTTATGAATAAACTCATTGTTAGACTTTGAATAGTCATAATCCTTAGCCCATACTTTATGATGCTGTGCTAATTCTATAATACTATCGCAAACAAATTCTATTTCAGCATTGGTGGTTGTTGGATGAATAGACATACGAATCCAACCCGGTTTGTGTATCAATTCGCCCAAAGAAATTTCATGAGTCAATTCATGCGACATTTTCTGATCCACGTGCAATAAAAAATGACCATAAGTTCCTGCACAACTGCAGCCTCCTCGTGTTTGAATACCGAATTTGTCATTCAATAATTTCACACCTAAATTAAAATGTAAATCGTCTATATAAAACGAAATCACTCCCAAGCGTTCTTTATGCTGATTCGCAAGTATTTGAATATTTGAAATCGGTTCGAGTCTATTAAAAATGATAGCGATTAGCTCATGCTCGCGTTGCAACATATTTTTAACTCCCATCTGTTCTTTTAGACGAATGGCTAAAGCGGTTTTATTGGTTTGTAAAAACCCTGGCGTACCACCATCTTCGCGGTCTTCAATATCATCAATGTACTTGTGTTCTCCCCAAGGGTTTGTCCAGCTTACGGTACCACCACCCGGACAATCAGGCACCATGTTTTTATACAATTTTTTATTGAAAACCAAAACACCCGAAGTTCCTGGTCCACCAAGAAATTTGTGTGGCGAAAAGAAAATAGCATCTAATTGCTCGTCTTTATCTTCAGGATGCATATTGATGGCGACGTAAGGCGCTGCGCAGGCAAAATCCACAAAACAAACACCAGCATGTTGATGCATCAATTTTGCTACGGCATGATAAGGATTTTGAATGCCCGTCACATTAGAACCACCGCTAATGGACGCAATCTTAATGGTTCGATCTTTATAGTGAAGTAGTAACGTTTCTAAATTCTGAAGACTAAATAAACCGTCCGCGTCTGGTGGAACCACCTCAACCTTCGCCATGGTTTCTAACCATGAGGTCTGATTAGAATGATGCTCCATATGCGAGACAAAAACCACGGGACGCATTTCCTCTGGAACTCTAGTGTAATCTTTTAGGTTTTCAGGAATTTTTAAGCCAAGAATACGTTGAAATTTATTGACAACTCCTGTCATGCCGTTACCTGAAACGATAAGAACATCGTCCTCATTACAGTTCACATGATTTTTTATAATGTGTTTTGCCTTGTGATAAGCTTGCGTCATAGCCGTGCCTGAAACCGTAGTTTCGGTATGGGTATTGGCTACAAAAGGCCCGAATTCATTGCACAACTTTTCTTCAATGGGTCTGTATAAGCGACCTGAAGCTGTCCAATCGGTATAAATTATGTTTTGTTCTCCGTAAGGTGACACAAAAGTTTGATCTCCACCAATAATGTGCTTTCTAAACTGATCAAAATAGGCTTCTAAGTCCGTTTTATTTTTCACATTGGCTTCAGAAATCATGGTCATTTGCTTCGCTTTTTGTTCTACTTTAAAACTAGATATGAGCAATTGCTTTTATTTCAGCAATAAACTGATCG
>CAYMDB010000256.1:0-4927 GCA_964388865.1 uncultured Flavobacteriaceae bacterium | reverse complement strand
CGATTGTTTCTGAAAAGCCCGGAAGCCCTTTCGGAATAAATCCGCCATGAGCAGGGATGCCAATTCCGTTTCTCAAATAGGTCATCATTTTATGACGGTCAAAACCATAATTAATTGCCTTTCTTAGATTTAATGATTGTAGCTCGCTAACATCCGTTTCCATAAAAAAGGCTAAATATTCTGTATTGAGGTAAGGCCCTCTAATCATGTTCACATCCTTTGCGTATTGCGCTCTCAATTTACCGTCTGCTGTTAGAATTTCATCTTTGTAAGAACCATCTAAACCCGAAATAAAATCAATATTCCCTTGAGCAAATTGTAGAAATTCACTTTGTTTATCAGGTAAAAAACTTATGGCAACTGCTTCTAAGTAGGGTAGTTGATGGCCTTGTTCATCGACTTCAAAATACTGTTCGTTTTTTCTAAAGACCAGTTTTAAGTTTTCTTCCCAACGCTTAAATTTAAAAGGTCCGGTTCCTATAGGGTTCGACCTAAAATCATTTCCATAATGTGCAACAATTTCTCTGGGAACCACTGAGCAATACTTCATGCTCAACAAACCTAAAAAGGCGGGAAACGCCTGCTTCAATTGAATCTGAAAGGTACTATCGTTTAGGGCTGAAAAACGATTCACTTTATTCAAAACCCAACTTCCGGGTGATGCTACGGATTTGTCTTTTAAACGGTTAAAACTATATTCGAAATCTTTGGCGGTTACTGTTCGTGTGGAATCTTTTCCGAATAATTCATGCTTATGAAAATAGACATCCTTTCTGAGATTAAATGTGTAAGTTTTAGCACTATCGCTTATGCTCCAATTTTTCGAGATACAAGGTTTAACGTTAAGTTGGTCGTCCATTTGCACCAATCCGTTAAACAGTTGATGTGTTGCCCAAATATCAGCCAGGTCTTTTGAAAATGCCGGATCTAGTGAACTAATATTTTTATGTTCATTGTATCTAAAAACGAGTTGATCTTTGTTCGAATTTTGTTCTGAAGCGCATGAAGCTGTTAACAAAATCACGATTAAATAGGAACATTTGCTGAATAAGAATTTGCTGAGTTTTAGCATATAACTAATATGTTGTAAATTTGCCAACTTGGTAAAAATACGAGAATGAATCCAACAAAAAAAGTCGCTTTTTATACCTTAGGATGTAAACTTAACTTTTCTGAAACTTCTACCATTGCAAGACGTTTTAAAGAGGAAGGTTTTGAGCGTGTAGATTTTAAAGCATCTGCCGATATTTACGTGATTAATACCTGTTCAGTAACTGAAAATGCAGACAAGCGATTTAAGACCATTGTAAAACAAGCGCAAAAAATTAATCCGGATGCTTTTGTGGCAGCCATAGGTTGTTATGCTCAATTAAAACCCGAGGAACTTGCAGATGTAAACGGTGTGGATTTGGTTTTGGGAGCTACAGAAAAGTTTAATGTGACGTTTTATATTAATGAATTACTGAATAATCCAGAACGTAATAAAAATGGTGGTCAGATTCATTCTTGCGATATTGCAACTGCAGATTTCTATGTTGGAAGTTATTCTGTTGGCGACAGAACCAGAGCATTTTTAAAGGTTCAAGATGGTTGCGATTACAAATGCACCTATTGTACAATTCCATTAGCAAGAGGAATTTCGCGAAGCGATACCATGGCAAATGTTATAAAAAACGCTAAAGAAATTTCAGAACAAGGCATTAAAGAAATTGTATTGACCGGTGTAAATATTGGTGACTACGGAAAGGGTGAATTCGGAAATAAAAAACACAAACACACCTTTTTAGATCTCGTCACCGAGCTCGATAAAGTAGAAGGCATAGAACGTTTAAGGATTTCTTCGATAGAACCCAATCTATTAAAAAATGAAACTATTGATTTGGTCGCCAAGTCTAGAGCTTTTGTGCCTCATTTTCATATTCCATTGCAGAGTGGCAGTAATGCTTTGCTAAAAAAGATGAAACGTCGTTACATGCGAGAATTATACGTAGATCGGGTTTCAAAAATAAAGGAAGTGATGCCAAATGCTTGCATCGGAGTCGATGTTATTGTTGGTTTCCCCGGTGAGACTGAGGCTTATTTTTTAGACACCTATAATTTTTTAAACGAATTAGATATTTCGTATTTGCATGTGTTTACCTATTCTGAGCGCGATAATACCGAAGCGGCTTCTATGGAAGGTGAAGTGCCTCGTAAAATAAGAGCGAAGCGCAGTAAAATGTTAAGAGGTTTATCGGCTAAAAAAAGACGTGCCTTTTACGAAAGGCAATTACGTACCGAGTGCACGGTATTATTTGAAGGTGAAAATAAGGAAGGTTACATTCATGGCTTTACTGAAAATTATGTTAAAGTGAAAGCGCCATGGAATCCAGAATTGGTAAACACCCTTCATAAAGTGCATCTCACTGAGATTGCTGATGATGGTTTAGTTCGATTTGAGTTTACCGAAGCTTTAGTATCCTAAATAAAAAAACCCGAAACGTGATGCTTCGGGTTTGATATACTTTATAATTAGTAGTTAAATGCGAATTCCTACAGGAAGCATGCGCTTATATTTTCTGTTTCGTCTTACAAATTTTGCGATTTCGGGACTTGTTGGTACTACGCTAATATTTCGTTCTTTAATATTACTAAAAACCAAATCTATAAATTCTAATTCAAACTCGTCGGTCCTTATAGCATCTGGTATAATCATTTTCGTTAAGAATATCTTCCGGTCTTGTAAAGAATATTCAATAATGGCCATGTCGTTTTCAACCTTTAATTCAAATTGACGTAAAAAATCATTGTCAATTAATTCAGCAGCATCTGTCATAAGTATTTTTATTTAAATTAGGCGATTGGCAAGTAGTTTCTATATTTTCTATAGTTTTGCCAGACAAATTTACATAAATTTACCTTAAAATCCTACTTGTACGGTGTTAAAACCTGTAAATCAAAGGAATTGTAAGGGTTAATTACAGTGGTATTGCCCACTTTTTTGCGGTTAAATAACAAAAAATGAGCTCAAATCTTACACACGTATATTTAATGCCTGGGATGGCCGCAAGTCCAACAATTTTTGAGTATATTAAATTACCTGAGTCAAAGTTTGAAGTACATTGGTTAGAATGGCAAATACCTGAGGAGAATGAAACGCTTCATGATTATGCCAAACGCATGTGCAATTTTGTGAAGCATAAAGACGTTGTCTTACTCGGTGTATCCTTTGGTGGTATCTTGGTTCAAGAAATGAGCAAAATAATTAAAGTTAAAAAGCTGTTTGTAGTTTCAAGTGTGAAATCGCACCACGAGTTACCCAAGCGATTTAAGCTTTTAAAGGTCACTAAAGCTTATAAAATTTTACCAACACAATTGGTAAGTAATATAGATTTATTGGCAAAATATGCCTTTGGGGAAAGCATTAAAAAACGTATTGATTTATATAAAAAGTATTTATCCGTTAATGATACTGCATATTTAGATTGGTCTATTAAACAGGTTGTATGTTGGGACCAGGAAGAACCAAATCCTGACGCAATTTATATACATGGGGATAAAGATGTTGTATTTCCGCATTCCTGTGAGGGCGAATGTATTGTGCTAAAGGGAGGTACACATATTATGATTATCAATAAATATAAGTGGTTTAATGAAAATTTACCAAAACTTATAGAGTCTTGAATTTGAAAGCATTATTTAGTTCACTATCTTTAATAAAAAATAAAAGTTATGCAGACCTTAAAAAATATTTTAGCCATTATAGGATTAGTAGGAGTTTCCAGCCTATTTATTTTTGCCATACAGAAAGGACCTTCCGACGATACCGTTGCAAATAAAAATTCAGAGGTCAAAAAGGAACCGAAATCAAATGATTATAATGTGTATTCATTAGAAATGCCTAAAGGTTTAAACTTTGCTGGTGAACCTGTTCCTGTTCATAACCCTGATATATATGAGCGCATGGATAGAGAGCTGTTGGTAAATACCTATTGGCAATCTAACGGGTTGCTTATTTTTAAGCGTGCTCAAAAGTATTTCCCTATCATAGAGCCCATCCTTAAAAAGAATGGGGTACCAGATGATTTTAAATATTTAGCTGTTATTGAAAGTGGTTTAACCAATGCTGTTTCCCCTGCTGGCGCAACGGGTGTATGGCAGATTATGAAAGCAACCGGAAAAGAAAACGGTTTAGAGGTTAACGACAATGTAGATGAACGTTACCACTTAGAAAAAGCAACGGAAGTTGCCTGTGATTATCTGAAAAAAGCCAAAGAAAATTTAGGGTCTTGGACTTTAGCCGCAGCAGCCTACAACGCGGGAAATAGTGGTGTATCGAGACGATTACAAGAGCAGGATGTTACGGGTTATTACGATTTGTTACTCGGAGAAGAAACAGGGCGCTACGTTTTTAGAATTGTAGCCCTAAAAGAAATCCTGTCTAATCCCAATAAATACGGCTTCAACTTGAATAAAAATGATTTGTATAAGACAGTACCAACGTACAAAGTTCAAGTAGATACTACGGTAAACGATTTTGCTCAGTTTGCAAAACAACTAGGTGTAAACTACAAAATATTAAAATTACACAACCCTTGGCTTAGAGAAAAGCAATTAAAAAATACGAGTAAAAAACTTTACCAAATAGACATCCCAGAAAAAGGCTATTACTTCACTAAACCCTAATTTTGGAACTGCTCAAATCTTATTTCTGGCAAATTCTTATTGGGCTGAATTATGTTTTAGTTCTTTTTGTCGTTGTTACAGTATTATTAAAAAAAATAAATCCAACAAAAACGTTAAGCTATGTTATCGTTTTGTTGGTTTTTCCTGTTTTAGGGGTATTGGTGTATTATCTCTTCGGACAAGAATACAGAAAATCAAAAATTTTTGACAGAAAAAAAGTACTCAATCAATCTATTGTAAAGCGAATTCATGAGGACTTAGA
>CAYMDB010000255.1:0-4932 GCA_964388865.1 uncultured Flavobacteriaceae bacterium | reverse complement strand
TGTTACAACTGTTGTTTCCCGTAAGTCTCGATTCTGCACTACTAAAGATGATGTAATGTTGTTTCATTTCATTCTTAATTGTTACCTGTTCAGTAAATAGCTCCGTTAAAATCCATTTGGTGTTTTCAATGGCATTGTGTGTATCGTCTTTCCTTAATTGGTACTGCTCTGCTAAATCACCTGTAATGCGTTCGCCATTTGGGTTGAGGTGAAATAAAATGTTTTCTCCAACTTGATACATTTGAGAATTTCCATTGGTGCCAGAAATTGTTATCGCAGAACCTTTGTCGTTCCAAGTGTAGGCTCCCTCATGAGTCATAACATTATCCTCTTTACCGAGATACTTTACCGTTTTTAAGTAGGTGCCATCATTAAACAAGACTAATGTGGTTTCAATACCATTACAATCGGCGCAAGGAATGGTACCTATATAGGTGCCGCCATAGTCTAAGGAATTTCTACTATTACTAGCGGCGTCTGGAATAGGGGTTTCCTCTGTTTGATAGGTTTTGTTCTCTGATGTTTGTTCTTCAGATTTTTCAGTGTAAGACTTGCAACTCCAGGCTATAATAGCTAATGAAGCAAGTAATAATTTAGTTTTCATATGGTTTGGATTAAAAATTAATTTAAAAATTGAGTATCATTTAAAGATGCGGATATTTGCTCGTTAATCTACCTTTTTAAATTCTAATAATTCTACATTATTGTTTTTGAGCGCTAGTTTTAAGGTCTTTATTTCATAACTGTTCACGTTTTTGAGCAAAGTAACTAAATTTAAACCTTCAAGACCATTACCTCTATCGGTAATGTATGTAAAATTATTAAAACGTATTTGATTGGTACCAATCAAATTGAGTTTTCCCTGAAATTCACCACAATCGTCACGTCCAGAAATGCGTCGATCAGCAAGATTGATTTCTATGAAAGCACTCAATTTTTCTGTTTCGAGATTATTGTTGGTTTTGCTAGAAATAGTGGTAAGCGCCCAAATATCGTTTATAGCAATAGTTTTATCTCGTGTTTTGTTTAGTACTTTAACTAATTGATATCGTTCTGAAGACTCGTCTTGTGGTAAAGTTTCTAACGGAAGACTTTCTTTTATAACTTTTAATTTGTAGCGGTATCCAAATTCAAAATTAAAACCTTCGATATTACCATAAAAATTTTGCCAAGGTTCATCATCTTTAGTTTTAATTTGAAAGCACTGAATAGGAGCGACTCCTTGGCATGAAACTTTATAGCTGTTTAACCAAAGAACAATCGCCTCCTTATCTTTAGACTTATTTTGATTACAGCCCGCAAGAAGTACTGCTATCAAGCCCAAAAGGCTTACACTTTTAAATTTTGAATACAATTTAAGAATGCTTTTTTTTACTATTTTTAATTTTGTTTAGCTTGTGCTTCCTCTATCATTTCCTCATTTGCTGCGATTCCTACTTCAACACGTCTATTCTTAGCCTGCCCTTCTTTAGTTGAATTGTCATATTTTGGTGCTGTCTCTCCGAAACCTTGTACTTTTATTCTATTGCTATCTACTCCTTTTTCTTGAAGGTATTTAGATACGGCTAGTGCACGATTTGTAGAGAGCGTCATGTTATAATTATCGTTTCCTACACTATCTGTATGCCCGCCTAAAAATATTTCAGTTTCAGGAAATTCTATAAATACCTTAGCAATTTTATCTAAATTTAATTTGGACTCATTAGTTAAATTAGCACTGTTAAATGCAAAAGTGATACCACTTTGCTCATCAAATACCACCTGAATTCCCTCGCCTACACGCACTACTTCAGCACCTGGTAAAACTTCTTCAATTTTTTGTGCTTGTTTATCCATTTCTTTGCCTATAATGGCGCCCGCTGAACCTCCTACGGCAGCTCCTATAACTGCACTTTTAACGTTTCCTCCAATAAGGGCACCAGCAAGTGCACCACCAAGTACTCCAATACCTGCTCCTTTTTGGGATTTGTTAGCATTATCTACAGCCCTACAATTAAAATTTAAACTTATTAGGGAATACATTAAGAAAATAATCAATATGTTTTTCATGGTTTTATATGTTTGTCTATTATAAAGTGATAGTATCTGAAATTTTATCAAAAGTTAGGACAATATCAAAAGGATGTCCTTGACTTGAAGTTTTTACCCTAGTTTCCATAGTGGAGGGAGTAAGATTACTAATGCGCATTCTGTAACCTGATTTTGTAACTGATAATGGTTTGTTTTTTTCATTGACAAATTTAAATTGAAAGTAGTACTGTGCGCCACCAGCGTCATAAAAGGACCATAAAATACGATTGGTGCTTGCTGTACAATTATTAGAAGTATTTAGGTTAAACTTGCCTGTTCCGTTATTAGGAATAAAAACCCACTCGCTATTTTTAAAACATGGGGAGTCTGCTAAATCAAATAAGTTTACTTTGTACAGACCCTCCTTACCCACAAATCTTATGTTAGTCACTTGCCATGTCCCCTTGAGTTCTTTTTTACTTGGCTTACTTTCTGTTGCTGCCGACTTAGAGCCAGAACATGAAAAAATGATTAAGCAAAGTAGTGCGGTAATGGTTAATCTCATAGTGATAGGTTTAGATGGTTTATATTCATATTTTAAGATGCTTTAGAAGAACTCTCAATTTGAATATTTGTGATTTATAAGTTGTTTAAAAATTATTGTAATATTTAACTTTACGTATTTTAAATTCGTCAAATTAGAGAACTATTTTTATACAATAAACTGTTGACATTTAGGAAATTCTTACACCTTCCAAACTACAAAAAATAATTAATTTATAAAATAAAAAGTTAAAAAAATTGAATCTAAATTATTGAAGTGATCTAGACGTTTCGGGTTTAAGCGAAAACTAGCTATTTTTTTACACATTTGAACTCTTTTTTGAGTTTAATGGTTGGGCTACGAAGCGAAAAAAAGGTAAAAAAGGGGCTTAAAAGAGCAATTTTTTAGCAAATGATAAAGTTTAAATCACTTCATTTGCATAACGAAGTGATGTTTATTTAAGTATGTATATAAACCGGTTTACAAATATAATATGGCTCTAAAACTAAAAGTTTTCGTCTAATTTTAAGGAGAACTCGTTTAAACGTTTTTTATGTAGACCAAAATGATACCGGCGAAATAGCTCTATAGCTCTGCCCCGAAAATCATCAGTATCAAGAATTTTTTTAATACATTAAGGTTGTAAATTTTTAAGCCAATCCTCTGCGGAAATCTGTATTTTTTAAATGTTTGTATTTTTTAAAATTTTGAAATCAGATGAGGCCTTAACTCTATTTTAAAAATTAAGAATACGTGTTGTAAAATCAGAAATACTGTCTAATTTATTGTCTGTTAAGTGCTTGATAAATGCGCTACCAATAATGGCTCCTTTAGCAAATTGTGTGGCTTGTAAAAATGTTTTTCGATCTGAAATACCAAAACCAACAATTTGAGGGTTTTTTAAATTCATATCAGAGATACGTTTGAAGTAGGCTGACTGTTCGTGTCCAAATCCAGAATTGCTTCCTGTAACACTTGCCGAACTCACCATATATATAAATCCTTTAGATATAGAGTCTATAAATTGTATCCGCTCAACCGAGGTTTGTGGTGTAATTAAAAAGACATTGATTAAACCATAACTTTCAAAGGTGGCTTTATACTCTTCGTTATAGACATCTACTGGTAAATCTGGGATGATAAGCCCATCAATACCAATGTCCTGACATTTTTTACAAAAAGCCTCAACACCGTATTGCAGCATTGGGTTGAAGTAGCCCATAATGATTAAAGGAATAGAAACGGTTTGCCTGATATCTTTGAGTTGCTCAAATAACAATTGGCTGGTCATGCCGTTTTTTAAAGCTTGTGTGGAACTGGCTTGAATGGTTGGGCCATCGGCTAACGGATCACTGAAAGGCAATCCTATTTCTATCATATCTACTCCATTTTTTTCTAAATTTTGAATGATGCTTACCGTGTCATTCAATCCAGGATATCCGGCCGAAAAATAGATTGATAAAAGTTTTTTGTCTTCTTTTAATTTTTGATTTATTCTGTTCATTTTATGTATATGTAAATATGAATTTAACCCCACAGATTCTGAAAACCTGTGAGGTTTTTGCTATAAATGTTGCGTTAAGGATTGAAGTGGCATCCTTTTTTGCCATTAAAAGCAAAAAATATATAACGGAAAGCCTGACCCTTGTGGTAACGCCCTAAAATCATAATTTAAAATAATCGATATAATTTTGTAAATCCTTATCACCGCGACCTGATAAATTGACAACTATAACATCCTCTGGTTTAAAGGTTTTATGTTCAAAAACAGCCAAGGCATGCGAGGTTTCAATGGCTGGAATGATGCCTTCTAACTGCGATAATTCTAGGCCTGCGGTCATAGCCTCGTCATCGGTGATGGCTATAAATTCAGCACGACCAGTTTTATATAAATTGGCGTGCATTGGACCAACACCTGGGTAATCTAATCCGGCTGAAATGGAATAAGGCTCCGTAATTTGTCCGTCTAAAGTCTGCATTAAAAGCGTTTTGCTCCCATGGATAATTCCTTCTTTTCCTAGAACTGAAGTGGCGGCACTTTCGCCAGAATTGACTCCTTTTCCCGCAGCTTCTACAGCGATAATTTTTACATCTTCATTATCTAAATAATGATAATACGTACCTGCCGCATTACTGCCACCACCTACGCAGGCGATGAGATAATCGGGATTTTCGGTGCCTTCTTTTTCTAATAATTGGCGCTTAATTTCCTCTGAAACAACGGCTTGAAAACGCGCTACCATATCAGGATAAGGATGCGGTCCTACAACACTACCCACAATATAATGGGTGTTTACCGGATTGTTAATCCAATCGCGCATGGCTTCATTCGTAGCATCTTTTAAGGTTCGACTTCCAGATAATGCAGGTACAACTCT
>CAYMDB010000254.1:0-4945 GCA_964388865.1 uncultured Flavobacteriaceae bacterium | reverse complement strand
ATATAAAAGAGCGAATTTATTTATTTCGGTAGGTCAAATTACCTTTATATACATCATCGCTTATTTTGCCTTTTTTGTGATTCACGAAGGACAACTAACGGGTTTAAAATGGGAGACCTTTGGTTTATTTGTCCTCTGCGGTTTAGCGACACTTTTTGTTCAACCATTAATTTATATCTACGAAAAGATATTTGGTTTAGTATCGGATGTATCGTTACTAGAATTATCAGACACAAACACAAAACTTCTAAGGGAATTATCTAATAGAGCCCCAGGAACCTTTCACCATTCGCTCAACGTCGCTAATTTGGCCGAAGCCTCTGCTAATGAGATTGGAGCCAATGCTATGCTCATCAGAGTAGGGGCTTTGTATCATGATATTGGTAAAATGAAAAACCCTACTTACTTTACTGAAAATCAGAGTACCGGACTCAATCCGCACGATGAGTTGTCTAGTTTAGAAAGTGCAAAAATTATCATAGACCACGTCCTTAACGGTATAGAAACCGCCAAAAAATATAATTTACCAGACCGCGTTATTGATTTTATTAGAACACATCACGGTACAAGTATGGTGTACTATTTTTATATGAAGGAAAAAGCGCAGAATGAAAATTTAGATCTTAAGGATTTTTGTTATCCAGGGCCTACGCCGTTTAGTAAAGAAACGGCCATTTTAATGATGTGTGACAGTGTTGAAGCGGCATCAAAAAGTCTAAAAGAACCTACAAGCACAAAGATTAACGATTTTGTAGAAAATATTATTAACAAGCAAATGGAAACCGGTCAGTTTTTAAATGCCAATATCACGTTTAAAGAAATTGAATCCATTAAAAAAGTCTTAAAACACAAACTTGCAAATATCTATCACCTTAGAATTGAATACCCTGAGTAGTGGCTTAGTTTTGTCAGAATTTCTGGGCAATCTTTATTAAAAAAAACTCAGAAAAATTGTTGCGTTCTTTAATATGAAAACTTACATTTGCATCCGCTTTTTCAGCGAATGTTCATTGCATATAATAATTGGAGAGGTGCCAGAGTGGTAATGGAGCAGATTGCTAATCTGTCGACGCGTAAGTGTCGCCCGGGTTCGAGTCCCGGTCTCTCCGCAAAATTAGATAACCGATTATTCGGGGTGTAGCGTAGCCCGGTTATCGCGCCGCGTTTGGGACGCGGAGGTCGCAGGTTCGAATCCTGCCACCCCGACTTTTATTTTTAGAGTAGTTTACTCTTAAAAGGTCGCATAGCTCAGCTGGATAGAGCACCTGCCTTCTAAGCAGGCGGTCCTAGGTTCGAATCCTAGTGCGATCACATCGAAGCCTCACTATAACTAGTGAGGCTTTTTTGTTTTCGTAATTTTCTCTATTTTAGTACAATATGTCTAAATATAATAACGATAGAGCCTTCACAGATTATGTGCACAAAAACCTTGCACTGCCTTTAATCTATAAACCTTTAAATTGGACTGAAGTTCAACTTCGAAAGGATTACGCCAAGTATATTGATATGATGGACGGTATTGACTTTGTATTTAGGTTTGGTAATTCCATAATGAGTGTGCAAGAACGATTCCGAGAAGAACACTATAAAGACTTCTCAGATTTTACAATACGCTATAGAAGAGATGAAAATAGTGTAACAGAACGTCATGAGTCGGAATATTACAAAATGAAAGCGCATTATTTCACTTATGGCATTATTGATAGTTCCAAAAACGACGTAAAAAATGCGTCTGGGTTTATTAAATACGCCATTATAGATTTGAAAAAGGTTTACGAAAAATTAGATTCAAACGCGATTTTTATCTCTGATAACGGAAAAAATGTTTGTGAAATTGTAGAAGGTAATCGCATTGAATGTCCGGTAAAATATAATTCAGATGGTTCCTCCTCTTTTTTTCCGATTGATATTTCCTTTTTAACTCAATTATGGGGTGAACGTATGATTATCGCCCAAAAAGGCTTTTTGTAAGTTCTTCATTTGCATTTTATTAGAAAAGCCAAAATAACAGAGATTAACCTTTTTTATGTAAGTTAAATCGTGTTTTAAAAGTTTTTTAGTCGTTAATGATGTATTTCATCGAAAAAATCATGTATTTTATCGAAGTATATATGATTATTTATATATTTGTTTAACCAAATTAATTGAATTGAGTTGTAAAAAACTTTTTAAAATCCCCTACCATGAAAAACCTACTACAAATTGCGGCTTTTTTAGGTCTTATTATTACATATATGGCTTGCACATCTGAGACTTTAAATGTTCTGCCAACCGAAAATGATACACTTCAGATGGAAGTTGCGGCCAATCCTTGTGTTAACGATGACCCAATTACTCGTGTAGTAAATAACGGAACCACTTCATTTGATCTCAATGTGCTAAATGCAGAAGGAATCGTTGTTGTTAGTATTTTAGATATACCTGCAAATTCAACAACTTCTTGGGTTAGCTTTTCAGAGGGTGAAGTGCTTTTTTCCGTCTCAACCAATACAGCATTTGTAAATGATGATAAAGTAGTGTTACAAATGAATCCGTGTATGGCCTACGAAATTGAAATAGATGCAAACAATGCTATCGTTTCTTACACGCCAACAATCTTGTAAAATTTAGTTATTTTTTTCATATGATTGAAGGATAATAGTTTGCATTGATAGCATTCTGTTATCCTTCTTGTTTTAGGGTCATAATTCAAGATTTAATAAGGTACTTTAAACCTTATTGCAAACAACAATCATTTTTTCATTAATATTGTCTGTGGTAAAAAACAAATAAATTTCACCACCATCCTTTATATTCAGTTTTTTCCTTATGTCGTGAACTGACAAAGGAAAATTCCGCGTTGTAACATTGGCTTTTTTTATACCCTCTTTGGCGAAGTGTTTTTTGTTGAAAGGCAAAACCTTAGTAATTGCAAAACGACGTCCTGGAAAGGGTACTAAGTTTTTTGAAGTATATAAATGTGAGTGTTTGTGGATCTTTTGAAGCTGCAATTGCTGACTCACCGAATTAAACGCACCCGATTTTAGAATAGCAGCATTGGGCTCGTATAAATAGTTGAGCGGTTCCCTATATTCTGAAGTTGCCAAAGCTTCCTCTTCAAAATAAAAATTAAAATTTTGCGTCTCGTCTTTTAACAGATTTACCGTAGTAATCATCACTTTTTTAGTAAAATTTTTCTCTAAGACCCAAAGCAATTCTTTGACTTCATTATTTACCGCTACAATATGAATCTCTTTGACACTATTTAAGTCAGAAAGGGTTGCAGTGAGATCCAATAAAGGTGATGTTTTAATCATAACCCGCTGGGCATATTTTAAAAATAAATTCTGAAAGGTTTTAATGTTAGGCGTACAATCTGAAAGTAAAAACACTTTTTGTTGACTTTTATCGCGTCGTGATGGATCTATGTAAATCCAATCGAAAGGTTGGTCTAATTGTTTTAAAATCTTAATGCCATCGTCATTAATACAGTCAATATTTGAAGTATTTAAAGTATTGTAGTTGTGTTTTACAATGTCATGCAGCTCAGTATTAATTTCACAATGGATAACTGTTCTGATACGTTTTGAAAAAAAATAGGCATCAACACCAAAACCGCCGGTTAAATCAATAAGAGATGTTCCTGAAACTAAACTCGCTTTATACTTTGCAGTAACCTCAGAAGAAGTTTGTTCAATATTAAGCTTAAGCGGGTAGTAAATATTTGGCGTTTTAAACCAGGTTGGAAGTTTCTTTTCACTGCGTTTTTTAGCTTCAATTTGCACAACAATAGCTTTTGCTTCAACAGATTCAATAGGAGTACGTTTTAATAAAAGCTTGGAAATATCAGTATTGAGGTTCGAATTTATAAAAACCTGAATTTCAATATTTAGAATGTTTTTATTCAACTTAAAACTACAAGTTTTTTGTCAATTTATTCACCAATTTATAGTCTGATAAAAATTCTTTAAGAACCACTTTTATCGCTGTATAGGCGGGTATAGCAACAATCATACCCACAACTCCAAATAAAATACCAGCGATAATAATTACTAAGAAAATTTCTAAAGGATGTGATTTTACGCTTTTAGAAAAAATAAAAGGTTGGCTAAAGAAATTATCTACTAATTGTGCCACCATAAAACCAATCATAACATATACCGTTTTTGGTAAAATAACATCGCTAAAATTTTGGCCCAAATTACTAGACATGGTTAACAGCAGCATTAAAAAACCACTGACTAAAGGACCAACATAAGGCACCAAATTTAATAAGGCACATAAAAAGGCAATTACCACGGCATTATTGATATTAAAGACGAGCAATACAATTGTATAAATAACAAATAGAATCGAAATTTGAAGAATGAGACCTACAAAATAACGCGATAATAAATCTTTAATTTTTGTAATAGAATGCTTTGATTGGGCCTCACTTTCTTTAGGCACAAATAACATTAAACCTTCTTCAAAAAGCTTATGGTCTCTTAAAAAGAAAAATGAAATAAAGAGCACCGAAAACAAACCAACGCTAAAGGTTCCTAGTCCGCTGATAAAACTATTTAAAAAGTCCGGGATTACAGCAAAATCTATTTTAGAAAGAACGTTAGAGTCTTTTATGGATTCCTTGACATCAATATGCCGAAACTCAAAATACAACAGAACTTGGTCGTAAAGAAATTCTATGTTATTTTGTAATTTTTCTATATTAAGAAGCGATAAGTTGCGGCCTTGCTCTACAATTAAAGGAATAAATAATCCTATTAAGCCCAAAACTAAGCCAAGCAGCATAACCATAGTAACTACCACAGCCACTGTATTATTAAACCTTAATCTGCGTCTTAAAAATAAAATGATAGGCCTTCCAATTAATGAGATGACGACTGCAATAGCGATATAAACGATAACCGATTGGATTTTATACAAAAAAACCAAGACTAAAACAATGGCCAGTATAACACCCAAA
>CAYMDB010000253.1:0-4962 GCA_964388865.1 uncultured Flavobacteriaceae bacterium | reverse complement strand
TATGCAAGCAGGAAAGCCCACTGCGGCAGTTCCTTCTACCGTTCACTGCGATCACCTTATTTTGGCCAAAGAAGGCGCTAAAGATGATTTAAGAAATTCATTGACTGCCTCTGGTGAAGTTTTCAACTTCTTAGAATCAGTTTCTAACAAATACGGCATTGGTTTCTGGAAGCCAGGCGCTGGTATTATTCACCAAGTGGTATTAGAAAATTATGCATTCCCTGGTGGAATGATGATTGGTACCGATTCACATACAGTTAACGCTGGTGGATTAGGTATGGTTGCTATTGGTGTTGGAGGAGCGGACGCTGTGGATGTTATGGCAGGTATGGCTTGGGAATTAAAATTTCCTAAACTAATCGGTGTGAGATTAACGGGAAAACTTTCGGGTTGGACAGCTCCTAAAGATGTAATTTTAAAAGTAGCTGAAATTTTAACCGTTAAAGGTGGAACCGGTGCTATCGTAGAATATTTTGGTCCAGGGGCTACATCTATGTCGTGCACAGGAAAAGGAACAATTTGTAATATGGGAGCTGAGATTGGTGCAACCACATCAACTTTTGGATATGATGACTCTATGGAGCGTTATTTACGTGCTACCGATCGTGCAGATGTTGCAGATGAAGCAAATAAAATTAGAACCTATTTAACGGCTGATAAAGAAGTATATGCAAATCCAGAAAACTATTTTGACGAGGTTATTGAAATTAACCTTTCAGAATTAGGACCCCTCTTAAATGGTCCATTTACACCAGATTTGTCGACGGCTGTTGGTAGAGATATGACAGAGAAAGCTAAGACCAACGAATGGCCTATGCAGGTAGAATGGGGCTTAATTGGGTCTTGTACCAATTCGTCTTACGAGGATTTATCAAGATCAGCTTCTATTGCACAACAGGCTTTAGATAAAGGTCTAAAAACAAAAGCAGAGTTTGGTATCAATCCTGGCTCTGAACAAGTGCGCTTCACAGCACACCGCGACGGAATCTTACAAGTTTTTGAAAAACTTGGGGCGACTATATTTACCAATGCTTGTGGTCCGTGTATTGGGCAATGGGCTAGATATAGCGACCCGAAGAATGCACCTAAAAATAGTATTGTACACTCGTTTAATAGAAACTTTGCTAAACGAGCAGATGGTAATCCTAATACACATGCCTTTGTGGCATCACCCGAAATCACTGCTGCGATAGCAATAGCTGGTCGCTTGGATTTTAATCCGATGACCGATAGCTTAATCAATGAAAATGGAGAAGAGGTGATGTTAGACGAACCAACAGGATGGGAATTGCCACCAAAAGGTTTTGAAGTAGAAGAAAACGGCTATTTAGCGCCGAAAATAGATGGTAGTGGCGTTAAAATTAATGTGAGTGAAGATTCTGAGCGTCTACAATTATTAGAACCTTTTACACCACTTGGTGATAGTATCACAGGGGCAAAGTTGTTAATTAAAGCCTTTGGAAAATGTACCACAGACCACATTTCTATGGCGGGTCCATGGTTGCGTTTTAGAGGGCACTTAGACAATATTGCAAACAACACTTTAATAGGTGCTGTTAATGCCTTTGGAAAGAAAACTAATTTTGTTAAAAATCAGTTGACTGGTGAATTTGGTGGGGTTCCCGATACAGCAAGAGCTTACCAAGCAGCAGGTATAAAATCTATAGTTGTGGGTGACCATAACTACGGTGAAGGATCGTCGAGAGAACATGCTGCTATGCAACCAAGACATTTGGGTGTTGCTGCAGTTATTGTCAAATCTTTTGCAAGAATACACGAAACTAACCTTAAAAAACAGGGGATGTTAGGTCTTACTTTTAACAATGAATCGGATTACGATTTAATTCAAGAAGACGATACGTTTAACTTTATAGATTTAAATGAATTTGCACCAGATAAGCCTATCCACTTAGAGGTAGTTCATGCAGATGGCAGTAAAGATGTTATTGCTTTAAATCATACCTATAATGCAGCTCAAATTAATTGGTATAAGGAAGGCTCTGCTTTAAACGTCATTAAAAAAGAAAACGCTGCTTAATTATAAAGCGTTAGAATATTGAAAAAACTCCTAGTGCATCAACTAGGAGTTTTTTGTTTTTTTGAAAGGAATATAGGTAGTTACGACCATTAAATAAACCAAAACAAATGAAACTAAAAAAGTTAAGTAAAAGCAATATTATATTTATAATACTTATCGTTCTTTTGCTTATTCCCCAAGTAAGACGACAGATACAAATTACCTTACATAAAGGCTTGAGCTACCTAAATCAATCGACATTTATAGAGGCCGATGAGCGGAAGTCTCTAGAAAATCCCAATTGGCAGTTGCAATCTGATGCTAATACCCTATTAAATTTTAAGGAGACCAAAGGAAAGGTAGTATTTTTAAATTTTTGGGCCACATGGTGCCCACCGTGCATTGCCGAAATGCCAAGCATACAAAAATTGTATACGGATTACAACGGTAAGGTTGTTTTTCTTTTAGTAACGAATGAAGACCTCGAACGGGTGGAAAAATTCAAAACTAAAAATAATTACTCCTTTGAGATATTTAGACCTTTAAATGAAGTTCCTAGTGAATTGAAAACACACTCTATTCCGCGCACATTCATTATTAATAAAAAAGATGAAATTATTGTCAATGAATCTGGTGCTGTAGATTGGAATAGTGAAAAAGTGCGTCGTCAACTCGACCAATTACTTTCCGAATAACTTATTTAAAGTATTTAAAGGGTACGAAGAGCATTCCGAAGTTTTCGCCTTTATCTTTACCCAAATGCTTATGATGAATTTTATGTGCACGTCTGAGGCCTCTCGCATACTTATTGTCGATGTTGCGTAGCCATTTAAAACGTTGGTGGATAAAAATATCGTGGACTATGAAATAGGCCAAACCATAGGCAAGAATTCCAAATCCAATGGGTAAGCAATACCAAAGGCCATGCACGCCAGATAGGTAGAAACAAGCCATACTCACAACGGCATAGAAAATAAAGAATGCATCATTACGCTCAAACCAACTATCGTGGTCCTTGCGATGATGATCTTTGTGTAAACTCCATAAAAAGCCGTGCATGATATATTTATGCGTAAACCATGCGTTAAACTCCATCATTGAGAAGGTTCCTAAGAATATAAGTATCCAAAAAACAGTTTGCATTCGTATTGTTTTTTATTAAAGTAAATTTAAGTGATATTTCACGTAGCTTCTTGTCAATAATTCTACTTTTTTGTAATTGGCAACCCTAATTCGTGTTGATTTTATTTGTAAGGCAGGCGTCTTTTTTAATTTATCTAATAATTTGCTGTAATAACGGTACGCCATGAAGACACCGAATTTAGCTTCTAAAGGCAAACGCTTAATACCTTTTAAACCATTGGCAAAGTCTTCTTCAATTTCGGCTATAATAGCTTGTTTTGAAGTTTCATCGAGTTGGTTTAAATCTGTATTAGGAAAATAGGTTCTGTTTAAATGTTCAAAATCAGCTTTAAGATCGCGTAAAAAATTCACTTTTTGAAATGCTGAGCCTAAGCTCATAGCTGAATCTTTTAAGTCTTCATAGTTCTTATGGTCTCCTTTTACAAACACCTTTAAACACATTAATCCCACAACATCTGCGGAACCATAAATATAGGCTTTGTATTCTTCATCTGTGAGATAATCTTTTTTATGAAGGTCTAATCGCATACTACTCATAAAAGCGTCTACCATATGTTTATCTATACCATAGTTGTGGTAGGTGTGCTGAAAGGAATTTAAAATAGGATTTAAACTGATTTTGTCTTCTAAAGCACGTTCTAATTCGATTTCAAAATTTTTAAAAAGCTTTTCTTTATCGTATTCGTGAAATGAATCTACAATCTCATCGGCAAATCTCACAAATCCATAAATGTTATATATGTCTTGCCTTATACTATCAGATAACATTTTGGTGGCTAAAGAGAATGAGGTACTATAAGCATTGGTTACAAGCTTGCTACAGTCTCTAGAAACGTTGTCGAAAAGTGATTTCATAGGGTTAAAATATTAGTGCTACAGTAGTTAAATAGTATTGTTTTGTATTAGTTCGGCAACTAGCTTACCTGAAATAAGTGCTGGTGGAACTCCAGGTCCAGGAACGGTTAACTGTCCTGTAAAATAAAGTCCATCTACCTTTTTACTTTTTAATTTTGGTCTTAAAAAAGCGGTTTGCATTAGTGTATTTGCCATACCATAAGCGTTTCCTTTATAAGAGTTATAAGCACTTTTAAAATCATTGACACAAAATGATTCTTTGAAAAGAATGTTATTTTTCACTTGCTGATTGGTGCGTTTTTCAAATCTATTGATTATAATTTCAAAATATTGGTCTCGTAATTCGGGGGTGTCCTCAAGCCCTGGTGCAATTGGTATCAGAAAGAATCCTGTTTCATTATTCTCTGGCGCCATACTTGGATCTGTTATCGACGGAAAGTTAGCGTAAAATAATGGATTTTCTGGCCACTTAGGATCGTCGTAAATGTTTTCAGCATGCGTTTCAAAATTTGTATCAAAAAACAAATTGTGATGTTCTACATTTTTTAATTTTTTATCAAATCCAACATAAAAAAGTAAAGAGGAAGGAGCAAAGGTTCTTTTCTCCCAGTAGGCTTCACTATATTGGCGATAAGGTTGATCTAATAGTGTTTCAGAGTGGTGATAATCAGCCCCACTCAAGACAATAGAGGAATGAACAGTTTCCCCATTTACGGTAATTCCTAACGGTTTACCATTTTTTACATTTATTTTTTCAACGTTGCTGTTGGTGTAAATGGTAACCCCTAAACTTTCGGCGAGGCTTTTCATGGCTTTGATAATTTCGTACATGCCGCCCCGAGGGTGCCAGGTTCCTAATCCAAAATCGGCATAATTCATAAAACTGTAAAAGGATGGTGTTTCGCTGGGCTTGGCACCTAAAAATAACACTGGGAATTCTAATGTTG
>CAYMDB010000252.1:0-4992 GCA_964388865.1 uncultured Flavobacteriaceae bacterium | reverse complement strand
AACTATCGCTTCCCCTGACATGGGTGGATCTAAGCGCGCTTACGCCTACTCTAAAGCTTTAGAAAGTGATGTGGTAATCTGCTACAAACAACGCGCTAAAGCCAATGTTATTTCGCACATGGAACTCATTGGAGATGTTACTGGAAAAAATGTAGTTTTGGTTGATGACATGGTAGATACGGCAGGAACGCTAACCAAAGCTGCCGACTTAATGATGGAACGCGGTGCAAAAAGTGTAAGAGCTATTTGTACGCATCCTATATTGTCTGGTAACGCCTATGAGCGCTTAGAAGCATCAAAACTTGAAGAATTAATTGTTACCAATACCATTCCTTTAAAACAAGAAAGTAAAAAATTACGAGTGATTAGCTGTGCGAATTTATTTGCGGAAGTCATGTACAACGTACATCATAACAAATCCATTAGCAATAAGTTTATCATGTAGATTAGGGTCAATTTCCTCAATCTTAAAGCTTATCACATTTCTTTAAATTTTACTCTACTCTAAAATTGGTGAATCCAGACTAAAAAATAGTTCTAAAAGGCTAGTATTTTCATTTTATATGTCTAAATTTGCAGCCCTCAAAATGAGGAAATTAATTTTCGTTTAACAAAACTTTTAAAATGAAATCAATTACAATCGATGGATCTCAAAGAGAAAGCGTAGGCAAAAAGCAAACTAAAGCCTTACGTAATGCTGGTCAGGTTCCTTGCGTACTATACGGAGGAGAAGCCAATCCAGTGCATTTCTCTGCACCAGAGCTAGCGTTTTCAAAACTCGTATACACACCAAGTGCGCATACAGTTGTGATTAATCTAGATAACGGTGATTCTTTTAATGCTGTAATGCAAGACATTCAGTTTCACCCTGTCAACGACAGAATTATGCACGTAGATTTCTATGAGATCTACGAGAACAAAGAAATTACAATGGAAATTCCTGTAAAAACTGTAGGTGTTTCTAAAGGAGTTTTAAACGGAGGTAACTTAAGAATGCCTTACCGTAAACTTAGAGTTAAAGCTATCCCTTCTAAATTACCGGATTTTATCGAAATCGATATTACCCCATTAAAAATTGGAAGTAAGTTTTACATCACTGAATTAAAGAACGATGACTATAAATTACTTCACCCAGACAACACCGTTGTTTGTCAGGTAAGACGTAGTAGATTGGCTATTGTTGATGTTGAAGAGGAAGAAGAAGAAGTTGACGGAGACGAAACAGTTGATGCAGGTGATGTGCCAGCAACAGAGGTTAAAGATGAGTCTTCAGATAAAGAATAGCGTGTTCTATTTTTATTGAAATACTAAAAAAAGCATCCTATTTCAGGATGCTTTTTTATTTTTACACAAAGGATTCTCATGTTTAAGGATTTAAAAAAATGGCTAAATTTTAGCAAAACTGTAAAACTAACCGAAGACCAAATCATGAAAAAGTTCTTAATCGTTGGCTTAGGAAATATTGGTGAAAAATACGAACGCACAAGACATAATATTGGGTTTAAAATTCTAGACCATATCGCAGTAACCGAAGCACTTACTTTTGAAACTCAGAAACTAGGCGATATTGCTACTTTAAAAGTTAAAGGACGCAGTCTTATCCTTTTAAAACCAAGCACCTATATGAATCTCAGCGGAAAAGCTATAAAATACTGGTTAGACAAAGAAAAAATTCCGCTCGAAAATTTATTAGTCATCACTGACGATCTCAACTTACCATTTGGCACACTCCGCCTCAAAACCAAAGGTAGCGACGGTGGCCATAACGGTTTAAAAGACACCCAAGACAAACTTCAAACCACCAACTATAATCGCCTTAGATTTGGTATAAGCGATAGTTTTAGCCAAGGCAAACAAATTGATTATGTCCTTGGTGAATGGGGCGATGACGAAACGGCTAAACTAGAGGAACGTTTAAACACCGCTTCAGAAGTCGTGAAATCTTTCGCCTTGGCAGGTGTTAATACTACCATGAATCAATTTAACGGAAAATAAAATGTAGCTTTGTTTTAAGAGCTTAGAATTAAATTAGCAATACAGTTTAAATTTGAACGCAACATCGGCAAAAGTGACGACTATTGGAACCTTCGACGGGGTTCATATTGGGCATCAAAAAATATTAAAACGCGTTGTTACACTAGCAAAAAAACAAAACTGCGAGCCAGCGGTGCTAACCTTGTTTCCGCATCCCAGAATGGTGCTCCAAAAAGACGATTCTATTAAACTTTTAAATACCATAGATGAACGTATTGATTTGCTGAAATCTTTCGGAATAAAAAACGTGGTGGTTAAAACTTTTACCAAGGCATTTTCTAATCTTTCGGCGCACGACTATGTCAAAGATATTCTAGTTGACGAATTACATACCAAACATATTGTTATTGGCTACGATCATCACTTTGGAAAAAACCGAAGTGCAAATATTACCGACTTAAAAGCATTTGCTGAACGCTATAATTTTAGTGTCGAAGAAATATCAGCACAAGACATTAAAGACGTCACCGTAAGTTCAACCAAGATTAGAAAGGCGCTCAACCGCGGTGAAGTTGCCCTAGCAAATTCTTATTTAGGTTACAACTTCTTTATTACCGGCACTGTGATTAAAGGAAAAGGCTTGGGGAAAACCATAGATTTTCCAACGGCTAATATTTCTATTAAAGAAACTTATAAGCTCATTCCTAATGACGGAGTTTATATCGTAAAGTCCAAAGTTGAAAACAAAACGCTTTACGGCATGATGAATATTGGCACCAACCCTACCGTTGGCGGCACAGCGCGTTCTATTGAAGTTCACTTTTTCAATTTTAATCAAGATATTTATAATACTACATTAAAAATTGAATTCTTAAAACGACTGCGAAGCGAGCAAAAGTTTGAAAATATAGACAGTTTAAAAACCCAACTCAACAAAGACAAAACCGAAGCATTAGCCTATATTAGGTAAGTTATGAATAGATTCTTATTTAAACATATAGACAATTCTGGTCTCATCGTTTTTAGAATCGTATTTGGTTTGCTATGCTTTCTAGAATCCTTCGGCGCAATCCTGACAGGTTGGGTAAGACGCACCTTAATTGAACCTAAATTCACCTTTTCTTTCATAGGTTTTGAATGGCTACAACCTCTTCCCGGAAACGGCATGTACATTTACTACGTTGTCATGAGTATTTTTGGTCTGTTTATTATGCTGGGTTACAAGTACCGATTCAGTATGCTAATGTTTGCGCTCATGTGGACGGCCACCTACCTGATGCAAAAATCATCTTATAACAACCATTATTATTTACTGAGTCTTTTAAGTTTTATCATGGTGTTTTTACCGGCAAATCGCTATGCCTCTTTAGATACGAGATTAAATCTGTCACTAAAGCGCATTTCCATGCCTAACTGGTGCAAATGGATTTTTGTAGTGCAACTTTTTATTCTTTATACCTATGCTTCCTTAGCTAAACTTTATCCTGATTGGCTCGATAGCTCTGTTGTTGCTTTACTGATGCGAGGAAAAGCAGACTATCCTTTAATTGGTGGTCTTTTGCAGCATTCTACCATTCATTCTATGATTACTTATGGTGGCATTTTGTTTGATGGTTTAATCATTCCGCTGCTGTTGTATAAACCCACACGAAAATATGCATTTTTTATCTCCATCTTCTTTCATCTGTTTAATTCTATAGTCTTTCAAATAGGTATATTTCCGTATTTAGCGCTGGCGTTTAGCTTGTTCTTTTTTGAACCAAAAATTATACAAGCCTTGTTTTTAAAACAAAAGCCGCTTTACAAAGCCCATGAAGTCATCATACCAAAATATCGCAACCTGATGGTATCTTTATTTTCAATTTACTTCGTCATTCAAATTGCACTTCCGCTTCGGCATCATTTTTTTACGGATGATGTACTTTGGACAGAGGAAGGCCACAGGTTATCTTGGCGAATGATGTTACGTGCTAAAAACGGAAGAACGAGCTACACGGTTGTAGACGCCAACACCAATACATCGATTCCTGTAAAATTAGAAGATTATCTCACTAAAAAGCAGCAACGCGCGGCAAGCACAAAACCAGACGTCATTTGGCAATTTGCACAACATCTCAAAGCCGATTTTGCTAAAAAAAATATGGACGTTAAAGTGTATGTGAGAGCCCATGTTAGCGTCAACGGAAAACCTTCTAAACGTTTAATAGATCCGAAAATAGACCTTGCCAACGAGCCTTGGAATCATTTTGAACATCACCACTGGATCTTAGCTTCAAAATAGATTTATTTTTATTTTTATCTGGTTAAATTCTTTTTACTTTTGTTTCTTGTTTTTCTAACGCTAGTCCGCGTAGAATCTAAAATCACAGTTATGTTACAAGTTGCTTTTATCATAGAGAATAAAGAGGATATTATCGCGCGTTTAGCCAAACGAAATATCGATGCTACCGAAATGATTAACGAGACGATTGCATTGGATGAAAACCGCAGAGCCATTCAAACTAATTTAGACAATACAAAAGCAGAATCTAACAGCTTATCTAAAGAAATTGGCAACTTGTTTCAATCAGGTGAGACTCAAAAAGCCAACATTTTAAAGGCAAAAACTACAGATCTTAAAGAAACTTCTAAAACCTTAGAACAAGAACTCAATGACACTATTAGTGCGCTTACTGCATTGCTGTATAAAATTCCGAATGTCCCTAACAGCAGTGTCCCAAAAGGAAATACTGACGCAGATAATGAAGAAACCTATAGAGAAGGTGATATCCCAACTTTACATAAAGGAGCCTTACCGCATTGGGAATTAGCAAAAAAATACGACATTATAGATTTTGAATTAGGCAATAAAATTACAGGTGCTGGTTTTCCGGTGTATAAAGGAAAGGGAGCTCGTTTACAGCGCGCTTTAATCGCTTATTTTTTGGATAAAAATACGGAAGCAGGTTACACAGAATACCAATTACCACATTTGGTGAACGAGGCTTCAGGATATGGAACAGGTCAACTTCCAGATAA
>CAYMDB010000251.1:0-4997 GCA_964388865.1 uncultured Flavobacteriaceae bacterium | reverse complement strand
AAATCAAAAAACTACGCAACAAGACATAAAGTGCTTTTTGCCACCCAAATAAATGATCACCAAAAAATGCAAATGCCCCAACAATTATGGCCACTGTAACCAACCAAATCCGAATCATCTTATTTTTAAACCAGCCTTTTCGCTTTTTGACTCTGAGTTGATCCGTCTCAAGATTGAGATAAAATTCAGTTTGTTCTTTTTGAGAAATGATTTCAATCATACTTTTAATAAAGAGTCCTGCTAAAATTCCACAGATACCATAGACACTGAGATAAATAAAAATTAAAAGTGAAGATGTGGAGGTTTCAGTTATGAAATTAAGTTTTTCCTGAACCCACGACCCATATAGGTTAATCGCCTCCCATAATTCAGTACCATAGACAACGGTAAGGATTAATAATTTCTGAAGTGCCGACTCTAAAAATGTTGCGAATCCTAAAACAATAATGGTGGCTCCCTTCCATGAAAATCTTGAAAATAATAAAGCTCCTAAAACACCCTGAAAACCAACCGCCACATAAGCACCAAATGGAGAATACGGGCTCACTGCCATTTTTATAATTAATACAATAATCAGCGCTTTTAAAATTGCTTGCCATTTGTTTTCGGCGTAATAGGCTATAAGGCTAATGAGTAAAATGGAGATACCACCAACAATTAATCCCGTTAAGGGAGTACTAAACACATGCAAAAAACCACCTAAACCAGACTCGTTTAAGGCCCAAAGTGCCGTTAATTTATCTAAAATGGATTTGTTGTTTTTCATTTATTTAAAAATTCTCATAAAATACCAAAATTCACAAAGTATTGAAAAACAGAATTTACAACTCATATTTAGCATTCGAAATACATGTCGTAGATGCACTTTTTGTTATGAATTCATCACTACTTTACTTTTGTTTTCCGATTTAGGTGGAAAAAATTTAAAAGTAAGACTTTTTAGCAAAAAATAGTCTTAATTCAAAAACCGAGACGGAGTTGGCGGATTGCCCTCTGTGATTTACAATTTTTTTATATTTTCTGTAATCTTTAAGATTTCTTTTCGACAAAAAAGGGTACTTTAATTTTTTGTACAAATACCTAAATAATTTTAAATGTCTAAAACCTATTACGACCCAGCAGATCTCAGAAAATTTGGAAATATCACAGCATGGAGTGAAGACCTTGGAAACAAGTTTTTTGACTACTATGGAAAAGTGTTTGAAGAAGGCGCTTTAACGGCACGCGAAAAATCATTAATTGCATTAGCCGTCGCCCACACCGAACAATGCCCCTATTGTATTGATGCCTATACCAAAGATACGCTACAGCGCGGAGTAACAAAAGAAGAAATGATGGAAGCCATTCACGTCGGTGCTGCTATTAAAAGCGGTGCAACACTGGTTCACGGGGTACAAATGATGAATAAGGTGAACAAATTAGACGGTTAAAAAGCCCTTAAAATTTTCCTCAGATAGGGAAACGAAAACCCTCGTAGATTAAATCTCATAAGTAATTCAAGAAAGACAATTACATTAATGGCAACAAAGTCACTACAAAAAAGACATAGCGATTTAGCAAATAGTAATAGACAGGTCGAAATTCTATCTAACGGCATTTTTAAAAGTGGAGAATTACCGACTTTTAAAGACAAGATTTCTGAAACCAATCAATTCCCATTAAAAGCCAAAAAACTCGAAATTCTTCAAATCAACCTCGGTTACATGTGCAATCAGGTTTGTGAACATTGCCATGTAGATGCCGGTCCAGATCGGAAAGAAATCATGACGCGCCATACCATGCAACAATGCTTGGAAGTGATTAAAAATACTGGCGCACACACCTTAGATTTAACAGGAGGAGCACCAGAAATGAATCCAGATTTTAGATGGTTTGTTGACGAAGCTTCAAAAGCGGGAATTAAGGATTTTATTGTGCGTTCTAATCTAACCATCATCAGAGCCAATAAAAAATATCACGATTTACCAGAATTTTTTAAGGAGCATAATGTCCATGTGGTGTCTTCAATGCCACATTGGACCAAAGGAAAGACAGACAAGCAAAGAGGCGCCGGTGTTTTTGACAAATCTATACAAGCCCTAAAAGACCTAAACGCTATTGGTTATGGTATGCCAAATAGTGATTTACGTTTAGATCTGGTTTACAATCCATCAGGTGCTTTTTTACCTGGAAACCAAGCGTCTATGGAAAAGGATTTCAAAAAAGCTTTACTTGACGATTTTGATATTCAATTTCATAATTTATTTGCCATAACCAATTTACCCATAGCGCGGTTTTTAGATTATTTAATCGCTTCAGAAAATTATGAAGACTATATGTATGCCCTAGTTGAAGCTTATAATCCGGCCGCGGTGGCAAACGTAATGTGCACCAATACGCTTTCTATAAGTTGGGATGGCTACTTATTTGATTGCGATTTTAACCAAATGTTAGAATTGCCGGTTAATAGTAAGGTGAAACATATTTCAGATTATAACGAAGACCTGCTAGAAGGCAGAACCATTGTAACCTCGCAACACTGTTACGGCTGCACCGCTGGCGCAGGAAGTAGTTGTCAAGGTAGCGTTGCTTAAAAAAATATTAAAGCTTGATTCAAGTGAATATATGAGAAGACATATTTTAATCGGACTACTATTTTTTTCGAGTATCAGCTTTGCTCAAAAAACAATGACGGAATTACTTAAAAAGTATAATACTGAAGACATCCCTTACATATCAGTTCAAGAATTAGCTATGCCAAAAACGGATGCTATACTTTTAGACGCTAGAGAACTCAAAGAATACGAAGTCAGTCATTTAAAACATGCCATGCATGTGGGTTATGACCATTTCGATCTTAATACGGTCTTAAAAAACATTCCAAAAACGTCAACTAGCATTGTGGTGTATTGCTCTGTTGGCATTCGATCTGAAGCTATTGCTCAGCAACTAAAAAAGGCAGGATACTCCAACGTTTATAACTTATTTGGAGGTATTTTTGAATGGAAAAACCACAATTTACCTGTATATAATTGCGAAGAAACAGAAACAGAAAACGTACACGCCTACTCTAAAGATTGGGGCCAATGGCTTTTAAAAGGAAATAAGATTTATGACTGATGCACTTGTAATCGTTTTTGTAAAAAACATAACATTAGGAACTGTAAAAACAAGGCTCGCCAAAACTATTGGCGATTTTGGTGCTTGTGAGGTCTATTCTGAATTGGTGAAAATTACAGAAAAAGCAACTGCAAATTTAGAATTTGACAAGCGTATTTATTTTTCGGATGCTGTGGTGGACTCACTATGGCCAAACCATTTTAAAACGGTGCAACAGGGAGAGGATTTAGGTGAACGTATGCGTAGTGCTTTTAAGGATGGTTTTGATACGGGCTACAAAAAAATTGTGCTCATAGGTTCAGATTTACCAGATATAAATGCAACACATATAACAAATGGTATTGAAGCCTTGCAGTCTTGTGATGTGGTTTTTGGACCTGCCGAAGACGGTGGCTATTACCTAGTTGGCATGACAAAATTGAAAGAGGCTATTTTCAACAATAAACCTTGGAGTCAATCGCATTTACTGCATGAAACCTTACAAGAGTTAAACAAGCTAAAGGTATCTTATAGTACTCTAGACAGCTTAAATGATATTGATACCTATGAGGATTTAGTTGCCTCAGACTTTTATAAATCGAACGTGAAATTACAAGAAAAAGTACAACAACTCAATGATTAAATACATTACCCAAAGTACCGAATACCTTAAGAGTAAAGGCTTTGACACTCCCGAAATTGGTATTATTCTCGGCACAGGTTTAGGTCAACTTATTGACGGAATTGAAATTATTGCTCAAGCGAGTTATAACCACATTCCTAACTTTCCAACGGCAACTGTAGAATTTCACAAAGGCAAACTAATCTATGGGATTTTAGAAGGGAAAAAGGTAGTGGTGATGCAAGGCCGTTTTCATGTTTATGAAGGTTATACGCTTCAAGATGTGACGTTCCCAGTTCGTATTATGGAAAAATTAGGGATTACAACTTTGTTAGTCTCAAATGCTGCTGGCGCTATTAATTTAGATTTCAAAAAAGGAGAATTAATGCTTATTGACGATCATATCAATCTTCAAGGAAGTTCACCATTAGCCTTTAAAGGGGTTTCAGAATTAGGTGAACGATTTACAGATATGAGCGCTCCCTATGATGCCGATATCAATGCAAAATTTGAAAGCATCGCGAAAGCTCACAACATACGTTTACACAAGGGTGTTTATGCCAGTGTTGTTGGTCCGCAATTGGAAACAAGAGCCGAATATCGCATGCTTAAAACTATCGGAGCTGATGCTGTTGGTATGAGTACCGTTCCCGAAATCATTGTTGCTAACCACTTAAATTTAAAAGCGGCTGCAGTTTCTGTGTTGACGGATGAATGCGATCCAGATTATTTAAAACCCGTAAATATTGCTGAAATTATTGCAATGGCTAATAAAGCCGAACCAAACATGATTACCCTATTTAAAGAATTGATAAAAACGCTATAAATAAGTTTACAGTTCCATTCGCAGTTTTCAGTTTCACTGTTATTGCGTGTCGCGACTGAAAATTGAATACTAAACTATGAGTTACCTAGAAACCACACATAATGTCTACAAAGAAGCCGCATTAACCCCAGATGTCGGTTTGTGCTGTACTACAAATCCGATTTGGGAATTACCAGGATTAAAAATCCCAAGAATCATGCAAGAGATGAATTACGGCTGCGGAAGTACTGTGCATGCTCGCGATCTCACCAACAATCCAAAAATGCTTTATGTAGGTGTTGGTGGAGGCATGGAATTATTGCAGTTCGCCTACTTTAACAGACAAAAAGGAGGAGTTGTTGGTATCGATGTTGTGGATGAAATGCTGGAAGCCTCTCGCAAAAATTTTAAAGAAGCGGAGACTCTTAACCCGTGGTTTAAGTCGGAATTTGTAGAGCTCAAAAAAGGAGATGCTATGCATCTACCGGTTGA
>CAYMDB010000250.1:0-5012 GCA_964388865.1 uncultured Flavobacteriaceae bacterium | reverse complement strand
CAAAGGCGAACCAGGCTTCATCCCATAGAAAAACCATATCTGGTTTTATGGCGAGGACTTCTTCCATGACGCGTTCTACATTATAAACCAAGCCATCAAAGGTACAGTTGGTTAATAAAAGCATTTTTACGAGGTTCAGTCGGCCAGCTTCCCTAAGTTTTAATAGTTTATCCTTTATTTGCTCTAGCGGAACAGCGCCATACATTGAATATTCCTCAATAGGATAAGAATCGAGATAAACAGGATAAGCGCCAGCTAATACCAAACCGTAATGATGTGATTTATGACAATCCCTATCAATAAGCACCACTTCGCCCGGTTTTATCATAGCCTGAACTACAATTTTATTGGCTGTTGAAGTTCCATTGGTCACAAAAAACGTATTTTGAGAGCCATAGGCTTTCGACGCCATAGTTTGTGCTTTTTTGAGCGATCCCGTAGGTTGAAGCAAGGAATCTAAGCCTCCTGTTGTTGAAGAAGTTTCAGCTAGAAACATATTTCTTCCGTAGAAATTTCCGAAGTCATTAATCCATCTCGATTTAAAAACCGAGTTACCTCTAGAAATTGGCATCGCATGAAAAACACCCGTAGGTTTTTTACTGTATTCCTTTAATGCTGAAAAGAACGGGGTTTCATAACGTTCGCAAATTCCTCGTAAAACGGTGAGATGCAATTCTTGAAGGTCTTCAGCGCGGTAAAAAATACGTCTGAAACTCTTAAGGGTGCTATCCTTTAAATTATTAAGTGCCGTATCGGTAACATAATAGGTATCAATCTCTGGTCTGAATTTTTTAATCACCTTACCAAGGATGGGACCGAGTTCGCGCTCTGGATAAGATGAGAAATCGAGATTGAGCACGTTTTGTATAAACGGTTTGATTAAAGAAGTAATGTTTTTCGAACGATAAGGTGGCGCAAAACGCACTACTACTGCTTGAATATTGTAATTAAAAAGCAGAGCAATCATGGCATCTTCAAAAGAACGTTGCACTACGATGCCGTAACTGAACTGCTCGTTAGATCCACGTAAATCTTTTAAATCGTGCCTGAGTTTCGTTTCTTCCTGAATAGAAATGTCTTCTACAAAAAGCACTTCAAAGTAATTTTTACGAACACCTTGTTGAAGTTCTCCATTTTCTGTTAAGTCAATCCCCGTTTCCTCATCCTCCATAAAATCGGGATTACTACGGTAACGATCACTAACAAGATGCCGCGTTATTTCGGCAACTTGGTGCGAAAGCGCTTGATGCTCTTGGCGATCTAGCATGTCTTGCAAACCATTAATTCTTGCTAAACCCGGAAAGGCAAAATAGCTTTCTACAGATATACAATCCTCAAACAGTTTTAAGACATTTTCTTGATGCTTTTATTCTGTTTTAGAATTTCGGTTGGAACTAGCAAGTTTAGCGGTTTCGCTTTTGAGACTATTCCATTGATCAACACGTAACTGACCAATGTTATAATAATGAGAACTTATATTTTTTTTTAATGTCATAAAATTAGTTGTTTGAATGCAAGGCTAATTTGTTGCCTTCAGAATCTATAAATATGGCAAAATAGCCCGATTCTTTATTGATAAGCGTTTTCGTCATCACGATTCTTCCTCCAGCTTCTTCAACTTTTTTAAGAATAAGATTTAGATCGTTACCAGCGTTCAAATAAATCAAAGTACCTGTATCACTTGGTGTTGAACCCGGCCCAGCGACAATAGCGCCGCCTATTCCGTTTTTAGCGGGAAAGAAGGCCATAGCATAATTTCCATTAAAGTTCTTTTCCATATCGATACTGTAAATATGATTATAGAAATTCACCGCCTGTTGAAAATTAACAGCGGGAATTTCAAACCAGCTCACATAATTTGTGAGCATTTTTTCTTGTTTTTGTTTTTTTGATGGTACTCCACCCATAGTTGTTTTGTTTTATTTATAGTTCACCAAATCCCTTATAGCCCGTTGGACTAATTGGTGGTGCATATTCATTTTCCTTCATTTTTAATTTGGCCAAGGCTTCCATTTTAGTGGGTTTTATCAACTCACCCAAGGAATTAAGGTAAGGCAAATGTGCTCCGTGCTGATAAATACCAAACTGACCGATATGGTCTCTAAAACTTTTTAAAGGCTGACCTAATCGCAGCACTCCAAGTTCTCTACTTCGTCTAACGCGTTCTATATTGAGTTCTAAAGGAAATATTTCTTCATTACCTTCTGCCTGATATATGACCCTACCGTCTGGACCGCAGACAATGGACTTACCATTACCGCCAGATTCTAAACCGTTAACATCAAAAAGGTAACATTGATTCACGGCTGCCATAGCGCGCGCTATAGACAATTCGATATCGCGATCTATAGTTCCTGTCATGGTTGGGTGTAAAATCACTTCGGCACCCATTACTGCCAAGGTACGTATGGTTTCTGGAAACCACATGTCGTAACAAATTGAAAGTCCGAATTTCGCCACTCCCGGCACATCAAAGACACAAAAATCTGAACCTGGTGTTACTCCGACTTCATACGGATAGAACGGAAACATCTTTCTGTAGCGTGTTACAATTTCACCTTCTGGATTAATTACCGTTGCGGTGTTAAAAACTTTTCCTGCGTGTTTTTCAAATATTGAACCAGGAAGCAGCCAAACTTTATGTTTTTTGGCCATAGCCTGCATTTCTCGTTCAAAAGTGCCTGGTATTTCTTGTGCGGTGTGAATTAGCGGGCCGTAGCCACATAACTCACTAAATACGACCATTTCTACCCAAGGGTAGAGGCTCATGGTTATATCCAATTTCAACTTCATCATCTCCACGTTTGGAGCGACTGCCGAAACTTTCATCTGTATTCCTGCTATTGCGAATGGTCTCATTTATTCTTTTTTATTATTATTTGGATTATTCATTTTCATTATTTTTTTTTCAAAACGATTTTTGGGTCTGGATTGGACCTAGTTATTTTGTATTAATATTTTTAGTTAATTAAATTTTCGTATTTGTCCCTCGAGGATATCGAGGCCTTGATTCAGTTGCTCGTCTGTAATTACTAATGGGGACAATATGCGTATCACATTTTTAAAAGTTCCGGCACTAAGCAAAATAAGACCTTCGTCTGCACAGCCTTTTACAATGTGATCGCAGAGTTCTGAATTGGGGTGTTCTGGATTACTATTTTTTACAAATTCGATACCAATCATAGCTCCTATACCTCTTACATCTCCAATGCCTGAAAATTCAGCTTTGAGTTTTTCCATGCGGTCTCTTATGATCTTACCAATATGCAAGGCACGCTCGTTAAGATTATTGTCCTTCATGAATTTTATGGTTGCCGAAGCCGCGACGCAGCATATCGGACTTCCTATATAAGTACCTCCTATGGTGCCAGGTGCAGCCGCATCCATGATATCAGCTTGTCCAACCACAGCAGCTATGGGCAGTCCGGAGCCTAAAGATTTGGCGTAGGTGCTTAAATCAGGTTGCACACCGTAATGTTGCCAACTCGCCCAATGACCTGTTCTGCAAAAACCGCTTTGAATTTCATCCATAATAAGGATAACTCCATGTTCATCGCAAAATTTACGCAAACCCTGCAGGTATTTTAGGGGTGCCGGATTAAAACCGCCTTCACCTTGAATAGGTTCAATAATAATGGCCGCAACACTTTTAATATCTACTAAGTTATGTTGGCTATCATATAAGCGTTGTAGTTCTGATTCTACAAATTCCTCCATATCCCGTGTTCTATGATATTTGTAAAAATTAGGGAAAGGAATCCGGTAGACCTCTGGTGCAAAAGGTCCAGACGAAAATTTATAGTTGACTTTACTTGTTAAACTCATTGCCATCAAGGTACGACCGTGATAGGCATCTGTAAAACAAAGCACAGCAGGTCTTTGAGTAGCTTGTCGTGCAATTTTTATAGCGTTTTCTACGGCCTCAGCCCCTGTACTTATGAGCATGGCTTTGGTTTTTTTACCATGTGGTAAAATTTCTGCCAATTCTTCACAGAGTGTAATATAAGGCTCATAAGTGACCACATTAAAACTGGTATGTATGTATTTGCCTGCTTGCTCCCGAATGGCTTCGACTACAGGCTCTGGACAATGCCCAGCGTTGACTACTCCTATGCCACCGGCAAAGTCGATGAGTTGACGACCATCTAAGTCGGTAATAATAGCTCCTTTTGCATCACTAACAGTAGCGGTGTTGTAAACACCAACGCCATTAGCCACTATATTTTTCCTCCTGTTTAGGAGTTCTTGGGAATGCGTATGTTCTTGAATCATATATGTTGGGTTGGATAAATTGGACAAATCAAATAAATGCAATTACTTAGATTGGACAGAATGGATAATTGCATCCATTTTGGAATTTTAGATCGTCAACAGAGAACTCTGATAATTTTTATCTTTAATTTCATCAACCTATAAGATACAAAAAATATACTTAACATCTTGTGAATCTTCAATTTATTTTATGCTGCGTAGATAAAGCATGTCTCAAAACTTAGTGTAAGTAGTACTTAGCCATTTTGGTTGTCAGCGGGTTAGACAAATAAACCTTAGAGACTATAATCGTATTAAAGTTGTTTTTATCAGCTTATGTGATTTCAATTGCAGGTTTACAGCTGAAAGCCATTTAACGTATTGAAATATGAGCGTTGTCGTGAATTATATTTACAGCTCATTATCGTAAGATTTCCGGATCAATTCAGCTTTAGAATTAATCTCCAAAGTATTGTAGATGTTTTTAATGTGACTTCGTACGGTATCTAAAGAAATAAATAAATCCGTGGCTATCATTTTATAGCTTTTACCATTAACGATGCCTTTTACAATTTCTAATTGCCTAGCCGTAAGCTGATTGTTCTTTTTTGGAGCGTAGTAATCGGCAATTTTTCGAGCAATGGCAGGTGACATATAAGAACCACCATCAGCTACGACCTCAACAGCTTCTTTTATACGTTGTAACGAGCTTCGTTTAGAGACATAGGAACAGGCTCCTGCACTCAAGGCTTTAAAAATCA
>CAYMDB010000249.1:0-5019 GCA_964388865.1 uncultured Flavobacteriaceae bacterium | reverse complement strand
TCGCACAAACGCTACGTTGATTTTACCTTTAGATTTTCAATTGGCTTATGATGTGGAAAACCCTTTTTTAGCAAGCACCTTATCTTTAGATGATATGCGCGCTTGGAATCAAGAACCTCACAATCCGAGATTACTTGCTGAAAACGGTATTGTCTTCGCACTAACGACGTATGGTTTAAAATCGACCAAAACTTTTTCGGATAACTTAATTAAGGCTATTGAAAGTGGACTCTCTAAACAGAAAGCTTTGGAGGCGTTGACAACAGTTCCTGCTGGATTATTAGGGAAATCTGATATTTTAGGAACGCTAAAAGCTGGTAGTTATGCCAATTTCCTCATTACTGATGGTGATATTTTTGAAAAGAAAACCACGTTATTTGAAAACTGGGTTCAAGGTACAGCTCATATTATTAAAAATATCAACGTAAAAGATATCGATGGTGACTACGCTTTTAAATTAGGCAGCGAAGCTTATAAATTGTCTATTTCAGGAAGCACAAGGAAACCTGAAGCTAAAGTCGAAAATAACGAAAAAAGTTTAGGAACTAAAATGAGCTATGCTGATGATTGGGTTAACCTCACCTTCAAAACGGCCGATAGTACTAAAAAAGAATTTATAAGAGTTGTGGCGAACACAAAAAATAAAAATAGCTTAAGCGGAAAGGCCATCATGCCAAATGGTAATGAGCTGTCCTTCTCTGCGAATAAAAGTCAGAAAGAAGATTCTGAAACATCAGAAGATAAAAAGAAGGATGACGAAACGGAAACGGAAGCTTTTATGAGTCCGATTACCTATCCAAATTTAGCCTATGGTTTTACAGAAAAACCAAAAGCTGAAACCTTACTTTTCAGGAATGCAACGGTTTGGACCAATGAAAGTGATGGTGTTTTAGAACATACAGATGTACTCATTAAAGACGGCAAGATTTCTAAAATTGGTAAAAACTTAAGTGATAGAAATGCTAAAGTTATAGACGCCACAGGAAAACATGTTACCGCAGGAATTATTGACGAGCATTCTCATATTGGTGCTTCATCGGTAAATGAAGGCGGTCATAATTCTTCTGCAGAAGTCACTATTGAAGATGTTATTGACGATGAGGATGTGGACTTGTATCGCAATCTAGCTGGTGGTGTTACCTCCATTCAAATTTTACATGGCTCGGCAAACCCTATCGGTGGGCGTTCCGCTATTATCAAATTGAAATGGGGAGAGTCCGCTGATAATTTGGTGTATAACAACTCCCCAAAATTTATAAAGTTTGCCTTAGGTGAAAACGTAAAACAATCTCGAAGCAGATATAACGAGCGCTTCCCACAATCGCGCATGGGAGTTGAGCAAGTTTATATGGATTATTTCAGCAGAGCTAAAGCGTATGGCGAATTGAAGAAAAGCGGAAAGCCTTACAGGAAAGACGTAGAAATGGATGTTTTAGTAGAAATTTTGAATGAAGAGCGCTTCATTTCATGTCACTCTTATGTGCAAAGTGAGATTAATATGCTTATGAAAGTTGCAGAAAAATTCAATTTTAAAATCAATACTTTTACACATATTCTAGAAGGCTATAAAGTCGCCGACAAAATGAAAGAACACGGAGTTGGTGGTTCAACTTTTAGTGACTGGTGGGCTTATAAATATGAAGTAAATGATGCCATTCCATACAACGCTGCCATTATGCACAAGGCTGGAGTGCTCACCGCCATTAATAGTGATGATGCCGAAATGTCTAGAAGATTAAATCAGGAAGCTGCAAAATCCATAAAATACGGTGGTGTTAGTGAAGAAGAGGCTTGGAAATTTGTGACTTTAAATCCGGCTAAACTCTTACATCTCGATAACAGAGTGGGCAGTATTAAAGTGGGTAAAGATGCGGACGTGGTCTTATGGACCGATCATCCCTTATCAATTTATGCCAAGGCCGAAAAAACAATAATTGAGGGTGTTACTTATTTCGATTTAGAAAAAGATAAGCAAATGCGTGAAGCAATTCAAAAAGAAAAAAGCGAGCTTATCAATTTAATGCTTCAAGAAAAAAATAAAGGTTTAAAAACACAAGCTATCAAGAAGAAAGAAGACAAATTGTTGCATTGCGATTCAATGGACTAACTTTTAGACGGTAATTGACCCAAATTCAAATTCAACATTTACAAGTCAGACTTAAGCTGATTTATTTAAAACTATTAAAAACATGAAAAACAACTCTATATATATACTCGGTTTTTTGCTTTGTAGCAGTTTAAGCTTTGCACAACAAACACCAGCACCAAAACAAACAAAAACCATCGTTATTGCCAATGCCACAGCGCATATTGGAAACGGAGAAGTAATTGAAAACAGCGTCGTTATTTTTAAGGACGGTAAAATTACTGCAATTGGCAAGGCTTCAGAAGTACCATTTGAAATGGGTAAAATGGAAGTCATAAATGCTAAAGGCAAACATGTTTACCCAGGTTTTATAGTTTCTAACGGCACACTCGGTTTAGTTGAAGTTGACGCGGTAAAAGCCTCTGATGACCTTTCTGAAATGGGAACATTCAATCCGCACATACGCAGTATTATTGCTTATAATGCTGAATCTAAGATTGTAGAATCTATGCGCCCCAATGGTGTTTTATTGGGTCAGGTAGTTCCGAGAGGTGGCCGAATTGCGGGAACCTCGTCTATTGTGCAATACGACGCCTGGAACTGGGAAGATGCAGCCATCAAAACAGACGATGGTATCCATATCAACTGGCCAAACAGCTTTAGTCGCGGACGCTGGTGGTTAGGAGAAGATCCGGATTTAAAACCAAATGAGGACTATACCAAACAGGTCAAAGAATTGAATGATTATTTTAATGAGGCTAAGAGTTATACAAAAGGCAATTCAAAAGAACGTCACCTCCCTTTTGAAGCGTTGGCAGGTCTATTTGATGGTTCTAAACATTTATACATTGCAGCCGACGATGAAAAGGGAATAACCGATGCGGTTAATTTTACCAAGGGCCAAGGCGTTTCAAAACTAACCATTGTTGGAGCTTACCAAGCGGGCAACTTAACTGACTTTTTAAAACAAAATGAGGTATCTGTCTTTTTGAGACGTGTGCACAGCAGACCAGAATTAGAGGACGATGACTATGATTTACCCTATAAATTAGCAAAACAATTGGTAGATGCTGGTATTTTGGTTGCCCTTGAGCCAAGCGGAAATATGGAACGTATGAACTCTCGTAACTTACCATTTTACGCAGGTACAACCGTAGCACATGGATTGACCAAAGAACAGGCTTTGCAATTAATTACTCAGAATCCGGCAAAAATAATGGGAATTGATGGCATGTATGGCACTTTAGAAGTTGGAAAAAGAGCTACTCTATTTATAAGCGAAGGTGATGCTTTAGATATGCGAACCAATATTGTAAATGATGCCTTTATTGATGGTAGACGCTTAAGCTTAGAAACCCACCAAACCGAACTTTGGAGACGTTACTCGAAAAAATATGGAAAATCTAATTCGGAAAAATAGTTAAATAAAATTCATTTTTAAAAGTCTACTTTTAATTTAAAAGCAGACTTTTTTTATTGTACATATTCAGCACCTTCAATAGGTTGAAATAAAGTTGCGTTGGTGATTTCCGGGGAAATACTCACATCAAAAAATTCCACTTTATTTTTAGGGTTTTGGGGTTTTTCATTTTTAGTGTCGTACCACACCATAGTTTTTGGCAATTTCAGACCGTCGATGGTTTGCCAATTGTTGTATTTAATGAAGTGCCATTGTGTGCTTCGTTTTTTATCAAAATAGGTTACG
This sequence comes from uncultured Flavobacteriaceae bacterium, assembly GCA_964388865.1. Classification (GTDB taxonomy): domain Bacteria; phylum Bacteroidota; class Bacteroidia; order Flavobacteriales; family Flavobacteriaceae; genus Winogradskyella. The sequence goes on along the minus strand of CAYMDB010000249.1, from coordinate 1,228 downwards.
GTATAGCCCAGCCAAGTCATTTCAAAGGTTTTCTTATTGTAATAAATAATGTATTCATCGTTTGGTGAGTTTCCAACACTTCTAACAAAACCGATATGAAGCGTTCCATAAGTTTGAAAATCTAAAGTTGTGTCTTTTCTTTCCGTATAAAAAACACCTGGATCTGAAATCACAAATGGCATAGCATAAAAATAAAACATGAGATTGTAATAGAAACTTGCGTTACCCTCAAAAGTGTTGCTATCATCCTTAATCCATGGATGTTCACCATCAAATCCAATGGTATATGCTGAACTTTCTATATAGGCTTTACGAGATTTTAAATCGGTTGTATGTGTTTCGGTGACATTGGAGGTGTCAAAAGAAAATTGAAGAGTATTCATCGAATTCCAATTGTTTAAACCCCCATGTGCCTCAAAAATATTTTGAAGTACAGTTGGATAGCGACTTGATGATTTGACTGACACGGTTGATTTGGTAACTGTAGTGTGGTTTTCTTTTGATTTTTCTTCACAGGAACTGAAGACCACAAAAAATAACAACAATACTAAATTTTTAATCATAGTTAAGAATCTTGGAAATTTTACTCTAAAGGTACTTTTTATGTTGGTGATTTCCTATTCACAAATGAAAGTTCTCGGCATCCTTGAATTCCGTAATGATAAAATATCGTTTGAATCAGATATCTTTGTACTGCATTAATCACAATTTAATTCACAGCGATCAGTTTTAAACCCTTATGATTAAAAAGATAAGCAGTTCACAAAATCCATTCATAAAGCAACTTGCGCTCTTAAAAGAGAAATCTAGAGAACGCAAAAAAAGAGGTCAATTTCTAATTGAAGGCAAGCGCGAACTTTCTCTAGCCATAAAAGGGGGCTATAAGCTCGATACGCTCTTGTATTTTCCCGACTTGTTTTCAGAAAGTGAGGCTAAAGCCATGAGTCATTATGGTATTGAATCTATTGAAATATCGAAAGAAGTCTTTCAAAAATTAGCCCATAGAGATACCACTGAAGGCGTTATTGCTGTAGTTAAGTCAAAAAATCACAATCTCGAAGGCTTAAAATTAAGTTCTAAAAATCCTTTAATATTAGTCGCTGAGGCTCCAGAAAAACCAGGAAATATCGGTGCATTATTACGCACAGCAGATGCAGCCAATGTAGATGCTGTAATTATTGCCAATCCGAAATCTGATTTATACAACCCCAACATCATTCGTTCTAGT
>CAYMDB010000248.1:0-5027 GCA_964388865.1 uncultured Flavobacteriaceae bacterium | reverse complement strand
AAAGAAATTATAGATTACTTAAAATATAATTTACGTTCTCAAATGTTCGCCAAATCTTTACAAATGACCTTAACTGCTGGTGCACTAAAACGCTTAGATATGTTACGTACAATGCCAGAGCTTAAAGAAAATCTTTGGACTATTGTTAATGCCCTACAATCAGGACTCAAAGAACGAGGTTTTGATATCGGAACTACGCAAAGTTGTGTCACCCCTGTATATTTAAAAGGCAGTATACCTGAAGCTATGGCTTTAGTAAGGGATTTACGCGAAAATTATGGTATTTTCTGCTCTATTGTGGTCTATCCAGTGATTCCAAAAGGACTCATCTTACTAAGAATGATACCTACCGCTACACATACGTTAGAAGATGTAAGAGTAACGTTAGATGCGTTTGAAGCGATCAGAGAACGCCTAGACAACGGAACTTACAAAAGGATTTCAGCCGCCTTAATGACTGCAACAGATGTTTAAAACTAAGCTATAAGAATAAATAAAGACGGTCTAAAACGTAAAAAAAGAAACCATTAATTGGTGCCTAAAGCACTCTAAATTAATGGTTTTTTTTATGACAAATTTTGAAATCTAAAAACTAGTTCAATTATAAGTATTAATAATGACTACGAGTGCTTTAGGCATTGACTTTAGACCGCCTCATTTTTATTTAAATCTTTTCTGAAAGTTTTTCTTCGTTTATAAATGACAGGATCAAAGTGTTTCCAAATTTTCTTAATAGCAATATTGTCTTCTAGTTCTGGCGTTCTGTAACAGGTTTGAATACCTTTTTCTTTAAAGGTTTCGTAGAATTCATTAAAAATTACGGCATGTACTCCCTTGTTTTGGTAGTCTGGATGGATACCTATGAGGTAAAAAATAACATCTTTACTATGTTTTTTAGCCTTTAATATGTGGGTGAAGCCGAATGGAAATAATTTACCTTTTGTCTTTTGAAGTGCTTCAGCAAATCTAGGCATCACTACGGCAAATCCTATGAGTTTATCATTTTCATCTACTACAAATTTTATGTATTCGGGATTTACAAAACTGATAAACTTCTTTTTAAAATAAGCTTTTTGTATTTCAGTAATCTCTACAAACGAAGATAAGGAGGCATAACTTTCGTTAAATAAATCAAACATTCGGTCTGAATAAGGAATTACCTCCTCAGTTTTAGTAAGTTTCAATGCCCTCAATTTATAACGTTGCTTAATAAGTTCTTGTGCTTTTTTAAAAAACTCTGGTTTTACATTTTTAAATGGAAACATACTCTCAGAGAACTCTTTCTCAACCTCGTAACCGTGCGTTTTATAATGATCAACATAATAGGGATGATTGTACCACGTGACCATGGTTGCAATACTGTCAAAACCTTCCGTCAATACTCCCACTTTATCAAGATTAGAAAAACCAACTGGACCTTCAACAAAATCGAGTTGTTGTTCTCTGCCAATGGTTTCCACGGTGTTTAATAGAGCTTTGCTGACTTCTATATCATCAATAAAATCAAACCAACCGAAACGCATTTTTTTTATGCTTTGATTATTGACTTCAATCCAATTAACAATGGCAGCAACTCTGCCTACAATTTCATTGTCTTTATAAGCGATAAAGAATCTAGCCTCGGCATCTTTAAAAATTGGATTTTTATCTTTATTAAACGTTTCTAATTCTTGCTTAATAATGGGTGGTACCCAATATTTTGAATCTTTATACAGTTGAAAAGGAAAGGTAACAAATGCTTTCAGTTCTTTGGCTGAAACGGCCTCTTTAATAGTGATCATAGTGTTAGGTTAGATACGAATTACGAATCAAAATCGGCAATAACTTTCTTCTTGTTCTTTTTGCGTCTCGATTGTCGTTTACCTTCGTCTTTTGCAGAATTACCATTATCAATTTTCTTGTCTTGATGAAAATCTAAACGGTAAGAAGCGCCGAAAGCAATATTAAAAACAGAGGGTGTATCCTTTGTGTTGAAAGCTATATTCGCATCTAATTGAAAATCTTTGGTCCATAAATAAGCACCACCAAATCTAAAAATATTATCCGCATAAAAATCACTCTTAATACCCTGAGCTTCCCCAAAAACGACCCATTGCGGCGTGAATGAATGCGTTAAAGTAAAAATATACTGAAAACCTGAATAGTCAGAACCGATCCTGTCTTTAACTAAATTCATCACAAAAACCCAACCCCCATTAAAATTGTTTTGAGTTGCAATCATTATTTTAGGACTAAAACCTTCGACATCGGGTGCTGTATAGGGATTATTTTTAGTATCAAAATTAGCACCTGCATAAATCGCAACTGCTGGAATCAAGCTTTTCCATTGAAATCCTCTATTCGCATGATAGCTGTAAAGATTAGGTTTTGCTTCTTCTGCATTTTTGTAAGGATCGAATACTAAATATTTTGCACCTAAAGTAAAATTCTTAAAATTGGCGCGTGGATCTTCATTCGGTATAGAATTGAGATTATTGGTTCTGGTATCATTCTGGTAAACTCCATCTAATTGAAATTCTAGTTGTTCAAAAAGAACTCCGTATCGCAGAGCAAAATCAAGTCCAAAACCTTTGACCTCGTAATTGAGCGGTACGTGCTCTTCTTTTACAGTAAATGCACCAGCTTCAAACTGAAAAACACCAGTTCCTACAGAAAAAGCACTCTCAGAAACACCTGGACGATTAGAATTGATTACTTCGGTATATTGCGCATTCCCTGTAAAAAACGACAATGAAATAAGGATGAAAAAAATGGCTTTTAGTAATCGCATTAGATTATGGTTTAGATTCAAATATAGATATTTTATAGATTTTTTAAGGAATTATAGCCCAATATAAATATTGATAATTGTATTTTTGATATTATTTATAAGTATGATACAAGAAGCTTCGGCCATGGGATTGATAAGAACCATATTAATTATAGTACTTGTTTACTTCGGTTTTAAGATATTAGCACGACTATTAGCACCTTTTCTTATGCGGTTTGTCGCTAAAAAAGCAGAACAAAAATTTGGTGATCAATTCAAAGATTTTAAGAACCAATCGCAACAAAAACAGCAGCAAAACCAAAAGGAAGGCGAGACCGTCATTGATAAAATGCCAAATCAAAACAGATCTTCTAATTCAGAAGTAGGAGAATACGTCGATTACGAAGAAATTGAGTAATTGCACTATCGTGAAAACGAAAATTGCTAATCGTATTTCAAAAAAAACAATTACTTTTCAGAATCATTCAATTTAAGCCGACTAACATGTTATTTTCTGTTAAACGATTAGTTCCACATATTTTAGTTTTAATCGGATTTGTGGTACTTTCCCTCGCGTATTTTAGTCCGGTGTTGCAGGGCAAAAAGATTTTTCAAAGCGATATCATGCACTACATCGGTATGGCGCAGCAGCAAAAAGAATTTGCCAAGACCGAAGGTGAGGAAACCTATTGGACCAATAGTGGTTTTGCTGGTATGCCCACTTATCAACTAGGTGCTAAATATCCACATAATTATATAAAGAAACTCGATTTAACGCTGCGCTTTCTACCACGACCAGCCGACTACTTATTTCTATATTTTATTGGTTTTTATATTTTATTGTTGTCTTTAAAAGTCGATTTTAAGTTAGCCGCACTTGGAGCCTTAGCTTTTGGATTTTCAACCTATTTAATTATTATTTTAGGTGTTGGCCATAATTCTAAAGCACATGCCATAGCGTATATGCCCCTAGTTTTAGCAGGAATCATACTCACCTTTCGAAAGAACTATATTTTAGGATTTCTATTGACTAGCGTTGCGCTCGGATTAGAACTTGTTGCTAATCACCCACAAATGAACTACTACTTATTGTTGCTAGTCATTATTCTTGGGATTGCTTACTTTATTGATGCTTTTAGGAAAAAAGTATTACCTCATTTTTTTAAATCTGTGGGTTTACTTTTTGTTGCAGCAATTTTAGCCTTAGGGTTAAATGCCACAAGTCTTATGGCAACTCAAGAGTATGTCAAAGAAAGTACTCGCGGTAAAAGCGATTTAACCATTACTTCAGATGGTTCTACAAAAGAGATGTCCACAGGATTAGACAAAGAATATATTACAGAATACAGTTATGGCATTATAGAAACTTTTAATTTGTATATCCCAAAATTTATGGGTGGCGGAAATAGTGAGGATGTTGGTAAAGATTCTGAAACTTATAAGGCCTATATCAACCTTGGTGCTTCACCAATTGAGGCATTAGAAGCCGCCAGAAATGCACCGATGTATTGGGGACAACAGCCTATTGTTGAAGCACCAGCTTATGTGGGAGCAGTTATTATTTTTTTATTTGTACTCGGTTTATTTTTGATTAAAGGTCGACTTAAATGGTGGCTTGTTGGCGGTACCGTCCTTTCGCTGCTGTTGTCTTACGGAAAAAATTTAGGGTTCTTAACCGATTTTTTCATTGATTATGTGCCTTTATATAACAAATTTAGAGCAGTCAGTTCAATTCAGGTGATCTTAGAGTTATGTATTCCTGTTTTAGGTGTTTTTGCTTTAGTTCGCTTGTTTAGTGATTTTCAAAAGGATGAAGAAAAATTAAAAGCTTTAAAATATACCTTGGGAATTACAGCGGGTCTTGCTGTAATTTTTTTATTATTTAAGTCAACATTATTTGATTTTGTAGGTTTACGAGACGACCAATACATTCAGGCTTATGGTGAACCTTTTATGGATGCCGTCATTGAAGATAGAAAAGCCTTATTTACAGCAGATACGCTAAGAACTTTAGTGCTAGTTTTGCTTTCTGCAGGAACAATTTTTCTGTTTCTGAAGAAAAAACTATCCCAAAACCTAAGCATAATAATATTTGCTGTCTTGTTACTTTTTGATTTGGTTTCTGTTGATAGACAGTATGTTAATAATGATAATTTCACCTCTGCTTTAAGGGTAGATAAGCCTTACCAAGCCAATACTGCGGATAAGGAAATTTTAAAAGACACGGGACATTTTAGAGTATTTGATATGACTTCGGAAGGGCAGAGAAAACCCGGAC
>CAYMDB010000247.1:0-5053 GCA_964388865.1 uncultured Flavobacteriaceae bacterium | reverse complement strand
ATAGGGAAGCAGACTTGGTAAAGGCGTAGTTGAATCCCATTCCAGGAATTAGAATATCGACTTTATTTTCGCGGGTGGATAAATTAGAGCCTGATCGTGTTGGGTCACTATTACCAAAATTATCGCGTTGCAATACAATATTTTCATAACGTAAGCCTGGGGTTAAGGTAAGGTTTTTGTATTTCAATTTATACATAGCATAACTAGCCAAAGCGGTTGCGCTAGTAATGCGGTTACCTTCAGCCCCTCTTAATCCATCTGAAGTTTTATTCATGTTACCATCAATAATATTGAAACCATCTTCCCACTGAAAACGATCTTCTTCGTCATAATGATAGCGCATTCCTATCTCAATATCGTGAAAGGTGTTTTCGCCGTACCAGTGGTAATCAAACTTAGTTTGCACACCCTTAGATAAATAATTTCTATTATTAGCTTTCACAAATAGGGCGTCTGCATTAGTATTGGCATCACCTCTTACGATATCTAAATGACTCGTAAAAGCATCTGGATTTTCTAAGATGTTTGCAATACTCTGGTCATCTCCATTAGCAACGATATTATCTAATTTATACCAATTTCTACTGAATTTGTTGTAATAGCCATTGGTCGTAATTCTAAAGTTTTCACTAAACTGAAGGGTATGCGTAAGCATAAATTGAACGTGTTCAGCATTCATTTGATCTTCTTGTGAAGCCGCGTATCTACGATATGGGCTGTTGGCAAAATCCCCTTCGGTAAGACCCAAATAGGTTTCGTTAGAGACTTCATCTGAATATTGAAATTTTGCTTCAAGAGCTTGTTGTAATTTAGCTTCAGCATTGCTATTTACTCTAAATTTTGCAACGACTTCGTTAATATCAAAACCGGTATTGCCACCAGCGGGTAAGTTTTTAAAGCCGTCAGAATTATAATTTAAATACTCTACCATATAACCCAAGGTTGGTTTACTGTCACCAACTTTGGCATGTACTGTTGAGGTATTGAAGCTGCCATAGTTAGCACGGATTTGACCTTGAAAACTATCGGGAATTTGAGTGGAAATCATATTTATAGCACCGCCTGTAGTAAATGGTCCGTATTGTACCTGACTGCTTCCTTTTAAGATTTCTACAGCCTCCATGCGGGCCACGGACGGAAAATAATAAGCCGCTGAGGCACTGTAAGGCGCTGGAGCAATGAGAACGCCATCTTCCATAAGGGATATTTTTGAGCTGCGCTCTGGTGAGGTACCTCGCAAGCTAATGTTTGGTCGTAAACCAAAACCATCTTCCTCATAAAAGTTAACTCCAGGAATGTTTCTTAAAACACGATTAATATCGGTATAATTAAATTTTTTCAACTCTTCTGGAGATACATAATACGATGAACCGGTGCGATTTTTCGCCACATATTTATTACCAAAAATGGCGTTTGCTTTGACGAGCACTTCATCTAATTTTTGAATGGAGTCTTGTGGTTTTTCTTGAGCGATTAAACTCGTTAATGCGGTTAAACTCAAGAATGGTATGGCTAATTTTAATTTCATTTATTTAGACTGATTAAAAATAATTTATTTTTCAGTGTGCAAATTTAAAGCCTAAAATTAAATTAACAAAGCTTATTTAGAATAAATAAAAATAAAATTTATAATTTTTTGGGTTTTAAATATTTGGAACGGCTTGTAGGAAAACAAGACTTTAAAAATTTTAAAAATTGAACTTCGTAGGTCTTTAAAAAGCAGTATCTTTGTTCGCAATTATACCCTAATTGTCATGAGAGCACACCAACACAAAATTTTAGGGGAAGGACTAACCTACGATGATGTATTATTAGTTCCAGCCTTTTCAGAAGTTCTTCCTCGAGAAGTTAATATTCAATCAAAATTTACTAGAAATATTACCATTAATGTGCCTGTGGTCTCTGCTGCTATGGACACGGTTACAGAAAGTAAAATGGCCATTGCTATGGCAAGGGAAGGAGGTATAGGTGTGCTTCATAAAAACATGAGTATCGCCCAGCAAGCCGCGAAGGTGAGAAAGGTAAAACGCGCTGAAAGCGGGATGATTTTAGATCCGGTAACCTTACCATTAACAGCTACAGTGATGGATGCTCAGCTCAATATGGCTGAACACAGCATTGGAGGAATTCCTATTGTTGATGAGAATGGGATATTAAAGGGCATTGTCACCAATAGAGACTTGCGCTTTGAGCACGATAAAGATAAGCCCATTGTTGAGGTAATGACTGCAGAGCATTTAATAACAGCAGCAGTTGGAACCTCTTTAAAGGATGCTGAAATAATTCTTCAAAAACATAAAATAGAAAAACTGCTTATTGTAGACGACAATTATAAGCTTGCAGGTTTAATAACGTTTAGAGATATTACTAAAGTTACGCAAAAACCTATAGCCAATAAAGATACCTTCGGCAGATTACGTGTAGCGGCCGCAATCGGGGTTACGGCTGATGCAGTGGATAGAGCAGATGCTTTAGTTAAAGCTGGTGTAGATGCCGTTGTTATTGATACAGCGCATGGACATACAGCAGGAGTTGTAACCATTTTAAAAGCGATTAAACAACAATTTCCTAAGCTAGAAGTGATTGTTGGAAATATAGCCACAGGTGAGGCAGCCAAGTATTTAGTAGAAGCAGGTGCAGATGCCGTAAAAGTTGGTATTGGTCCGGGTTCAATTTGCACGACGCGAGTTGTAGCAGGTGTTGGGTTTCCGCAATTTTCGGCGGTTTTAGAGGTCGCTGCGGCCATAAAAGGATCAGGAGTTCCTGTGATTGCAGATGGCGGTATACGATATACAGGTGATATTCCTAAAGCTATTGCTGCGGGCGCCGATACCGTAATGTTAGGTTCGCTTTTAGCCGGTACAAAAGAGAGCCCTGGCGAAACTATTATTTACGAAGGCAGAAAGTTTAAATCTTACCGTGGAATGGGTTCTGTAGAAGCCATGAAACAGGGAAGTAAAGACCGCTACTTTCAAGATGTTGAAGATGATATTAAGAAACTAGTACCTGAAGGTATTGTAGGTCGCGTACCTTATAAAGGGGATTTGTTTGAAAGTATCCATCAATTCATCGGAGGCTTAAGAGCTGGTATGGGCTATTGTGGTGCTAAAGATATTGCCACCTTACAAGAAAATGGTCGATTTATTAAAATCACAGCCAGTGGGATTAACGAAAGTCATCCACATGATGTTACCATAACTAAGGAATCTCCTAATTATTCGAGATAAAAAACAGAGAACTTCATCATTCGAAATAAAAAAGCTGTGTTATCGTCCTGTTTTTTTATGCCTCTATGTTAGTCGTTATAGTTAAGCTTTACAAGCGATGCCTATAAGCAAAATACTTTTTTAAGATTTAATCTGCTTTTAAAAAGGGTTTATTAGCATTATAAGGTTCTAAAGGATGTGGAGAAATAGTTCAATGCATTTTAGAATTACCCCAGCATTTTTTTAAACGATTTAGGATTTGATTTTAATGTCGCACTGAGAAACGCCAATTGCCATAAGAATTAGTAGTTAAAAAATATTTTAGTTTTATCTTTGCATGCGTTATGAAAACGAGGAACAAAAACAAAAACGTTGTTATTATAGGTGCGGGTATTGCAAGTCTTGCAACAGCCATTCGGTTAAGGTCAGCCGGGTATGAAGTCACTGTATTTGAGGCTAATGACTATCCCGGTGGAAAATTAACGGCATTCTCAAAACAAGGCTATCGTTTTGATATGGGGCCGTCATTATTTACAATGCCTCATTTTATAGAAGACCTATTTCAAACTGCTAATCAACCCATTCAAGATTATTTTCAGTATTACAAAAAAGATATTATTTGTAATTACTTTTACGAAGATGGGACTATATTTTCTGCGTTTGCCGATGCAAACCAATTTGCAAAATCAGCAGCAGAAACCTTTAATGTAAAGGAAGAAACCCTTCTTAATTATTTCAGAAAGAGTAAAAAGAAATATGACTTAACGGCGTCTCTATTTTTAGAAAAGTCGCTTCATAAACCGTCGACGTACCTCAATACAAGCACTTTAAAAGCTATTTTTAATATCAATAGTTTAGATATTAGTGATACACTTTCTGAGTACAATTCTAAAGTATTTCAGGACCAGCGCTTAGTGCAATTTTTTAATCGCTTTGCAACGTATAATGGGTCGTCACCTTATCAAACACCAGGTATCATGTCTATGATTCCGCATTTGGAGCAATATTTTGGAACGTTTTTTCCAAAAGGAGGTATGCACAGCATAACAACCAGCTTATTTAAACTTGCGGAGGCTATTGGTGTTACATTCAAATTTAACAATACTGTAGATGAAATAGTAGTTGCAGACGGTAAAGCCGCTGGTATCATAAGCTTAGGAATCCCATTTAAAGCTGATATCGTTGTTTCAAACTCAGATGTCGTGCCCACGTACAGACGTTTATTAAAACAATTTAAGGCACCAGAAAAAATACTAGAGCAACCTAGAAGTAGTTCTGCACTCATATTTTATTGGGGCATTACCAAGCAATTTCCGCGGCTCGATTTGCATAATATTTTCTTTTCTGAAGATTATAAAACCGAGTTTGACTATATCTTCAATCAAAAAGAGGTGTATAAAGACCCAACGGTTTACATCAATATATCCTCAAAAGAAGAACCAACAGATGCCCCAGAGGGTCATGAAAATTGGTTTACTATGGTTAATGTACCTAGTAATACAGGGCAAAATTGGGACGAGATTATAGAAAAAACACGGGCTAATATTATTTCAAAACTCAGCAGATTACTCAAGGAAGATATTTCAGAAATTATTTCATTTGAACAAATTCTAGATCCCAGAACTATAGAATTGAATACCCAAAGCTATCAAGGCGCGCTTTACGGCGCGGCCAGTAACAACAAATTTGCCGCTTTTTTAAGGCATCCTAATTTTAAAAGTGAAATTTCAGATTTGTATTTTTGTGGCGGTAGTGTCCATCCTGGTGGCGGAATTCCATTATGTTTGCTTTCAGGAAAAATTGTTTCAGAGTTAATTGAAGCGCGGCATAAATGATAGTAACTAGTG
>CAYMDB010000246.1:0-5063 GCA_964388865.1 uncultured Flavobacteriaceae bacterium | reverse complement strand
TTAAACTATAAATTTAATGAATTGTAAACTTAAGCCGTGTATAATTAATGGCTAGTTCTCGCCTACTTACGAAAATCCTCGCGGATTTTCTATCTGGTTTTTATTTGCTAAATTAGGTGTTGAATCACGCCACTAATCATACACAATCACGATACTTATTAAAGCAGAAGTAAAGGTAAATCAAGTACATTGGTGCGAAAAATGCGACCATTTTGTTTTTCTTATACAGCACTGGCTGTAACTTTACTAGATATCTAAAGTATTTTTCTGGCGTTACAAGAAACGAAATAGTATTAAATACATTTTTAAAAACAGGGGGCACATAGGAAATTCCAACTTTGTTAGTGCCAACATTTTGGTAGAACCCTTCTTTTAGAGTATTAATAAATTTCAATTTTTTTGGACTTTGAAACAAACCAACTTTTAAAGCTAATTTAGCAATAGTGTCTTGCATGATCTCTCTATTATAACACAGGGGTTCTAGAGTTTTTAAAAGATATCTATGCAACTTAAACATTTCCTCTTGATGTTCCTTAATATGCGTATCATACAACCATTTTTCCTCGGGTTTATGATATTCTACCACAAAATCTTTAGTTTTTAAACTGTAATCTACAGCGCTACCGTGATTTGCCGCAGAAAATTGTTCATAAAGCTGTAGGTTAGCCATGAGAATATTATCGTAATAGTCTGCGTAAGGTATTTGTGAAAAATTGAGTCCATAGCGCCTTGTTTTTGGCTGAATATTATAAATTTCGTTGATACCATAATAATAACCTGTAACGGAAATTCTGCCATCAAAAAACTCAAAAATCGCCTCTTGCATAGTGCCTCCCCAACCAATATCTACAACGTTTATTGCATCTTTTTCAAAGTCTACATTAAATGAATTGATGTAGGCTTTGAAAGCCTTATGACTTGCTTTTTGGTGATCGTCATAATAATTTTTGAAATCTTTGTTTTCTTTTAATTTCTGAAAAATTTCAGAATTAAAAAAGCCAGTAACATTAGCCTTTCCATCAGTATTAAGATCTGAAATAATTTGAAATCTTAATTCATCTGGACAATTAATAGCTAATAGAAAATCAGCAACACCGATATTGCGAAATTTTTTACTAAGGAAGGTAAAAGACTCCTCCTCTAAATTTTTTAAAGACATTTGAAGCGCAGCATGTCTCGAAATTTTTAAATAGTGGGTGCTTATTTTTTTGCTTTTATCTATCAGGGTAAACTCTTGATAGGAGTCGAATAACCTTTTTAAATATTGCCCTTCACGAGACAAAAAGAATAAATCTTTAATATTATTTTTCTTGGCGGTCTCATAGAGGCGCTCAACAAACGTATGATAAAATACAATATACTCTGTGTAGGGTGTTGAGCTGCTTTTTTTACACTTTTTATAAAGGGTATTTACGATGCCTTGTAAGCGCTTCTTATCATTGCCAAAGTTGTTGCGTTTGTTTTTTTTGAGAAATTTTTTGTGTGGCAACAAATAAGCGTTAAGACCATTTTGTGTGGCATTGTTGCAGTCGCTATTTAGGTTGTCACCAATCATCATTCCCTCCTTCGGATTTATGGATAGTTCTGAAAGAATAGGATCATAGATGCTCCCATTGTGCTTGCTTTTTCCTAGTTCAGCAGAACTGTAAATACCATCAAAAAGATCTAAAATACCATGATGGGTCAATAATTTTTTGAATAGTGATTTAGAACCGTAAAAATCTGAAATTAAATAAATCTTACCACCACCAAATTTGAAGTTCTTTAAGGTTTCTAATACATCCTGATTAAGATATTGCACAGCAGATTCTGCCCTTACATCTGCATCTTCAAAAATAGTAATGAAGTCACCTTTACTTTCCTCTGAAATGATATCGGCATTTATAAGTCTCCTGCATACTTCTTCCTTTAACTTATGGTAAGGAATTTCATCATTTATCTTATTTAAGGTCTTATTAAGATACCTAACAGACTCCTGCCTTGTAAAATATAGTTCGTCAATGGACGCCGTTAAGCCTAATTCTCTAATAATGAGTTTTGCCCAAATGCGCTGCACATAATTTGGATGAACATTTCTGTGAACAATAGTGTCATAGTAGTCCGTAAAAAGAAATTTTATCTTCTTTTCTTTAAGCTGTTGATGAAGTGGTTTAAGTGACAAATGATTTAATTTGCTTTATTTATCCTTTAAATTTTTTATCAGTTTTACTCGGTAGCACTTCAAATCCCATATTGTAAAGTGTAAACCCATAAATGTCGGTAATTTGCTCAATTGTTTTACTTACGGGAGTGCCTGCGCCGTGGCCTGCATCCGTTTCAATTCTTATTAAGGTTGGGTTATTTCCAGTTTGTTTGTCTTGTAGTTCTGCTGCAAACTTAAAGCTATGAGCAGGCACAACTCTATCATCATGATCTCCCGTAGTTACTAAAGTTGCAGGGTATTCAACACCTTTTTTCACATTGTGAATTGGTGAATAGCCTTTGATATATTCAAACATGTCTTTACTGTCTTCAGAAGTGCCATAGTCATAAGCCCAACCGGCACCAGCCGTGAAGGTGTGATAACGTAACATGTCTAAAACGCCAACGGCAGGTAAAGCGACTTTTATAAGGTCTGGGCGCTGCGTCATGGTGGCTCCAACTAGCAGTCCGCCATTTGATCCACCTCTAATGGCGAGATAATCTGATGACGTATATTTAGAATCAATAAGGTATTCTGCTGCGGCTATAAAGTCGTCAAAAACATTTTGCTTTTTCATTTTAGTGCCAGCCTTATGCCAAGCTTTTCCATATTCACCACCACCTCTTAAATTTGGAACGGCGTAGATTCCTCCTTGTTCCATCCAAACCACATTGGCAATACTAAAACTCGGTGTTAAGCTTATGTTGAAACCTCCATAGCCATAAAGTATAGTTGGATTTTTCCCGTTAAGTTCTAAGCCTTTTTTATGGGTTATAATCATCGGGATTTTAGTGCCATCTTTAGAGCTATAAAAAACCTGATTGCTTTCGTAGTTTTCTGGATTGAAGTCTATTTCTGGTTTGCGGAATAGCTCTGAAGTCCCGTTTTTAATATCGTATTTGTAAATGCTACTTGGTGTGATGTAATTGGTAAATGAATAATATAATTCTTTCTCTTCCTTTTTGGCACCAAAACCACCCGCGCTACCAACGCCGGGCAATTCAACTTCTCTCACGAGTTTACCCTCATAATCGTATTGCAATACTTTGGAAACGGCATCTACCATATACTCGGCAAAAAAGTAGCCGCCCGCGGTTGATGGACTCAAAACATTTTCTGTTTCAGCAATAAAATCTACCCAATGTTCTGGGGTTGGGTTTGAGGCATCAACGGTAACGATTTTCTGATTTGGTGCATTGAGGTTGGTCATGATGTAAAGCTTAGAACCAACATTTTCGATAAGATTAGAATCTGAATCGGTATGCCCTAATATTTCAACGAATGGAGCATCAGAAACACTTAAGTCTTTAATATATAATTTGTTGCCTGAGGTTGATACGCGGGGAGTGATAACTAAATACTTGTCGTCTTCGGTAACTTGCCCATAAATATAGCGGTGCTTTTCTTCTTCAGTACCACCGAAAATTAGTTTATCCTCAGATTGCTTCGTATTTAATTTGTGATAATACACTTTATGCTGATCTGTTTTGGCAGACAACTCACTGCCTTCAGGCTTATCATAACTTGAATAGTAAAAACCTTCATTTTTATACCAAGACATGCCACTAAACTTGACGTCGATGATGGTGTCTTCAACAATCTCTTTGGTTTCAGCATTCATGATTAAGATTTTACGCCAATCGCTTCCACCTTCTGAAATAGAATAAGCAGCCATTTTTCCATTTTTAGAAAAGCTTAATCCGCCCAGAGAAATCGTTCCATCTTCTTTAAAGGTGTTAGGATCTAAAAATACTTCAGCGGTTTTTGGGTCATCCCCTGTTTTGTAACGGTAGATGACGTACTGATTTTGAAGGCCATCGTTTTTGTAAAAATAAGAATAGTCACCCTCTTTAAATGGCGCTCCAATTTTTTCGTAATTCCAAAGTTGAGTTAGGCGCTCCTTTAAATCCTTGCGATAGGGAATGTTGTCTAAATAGCCAAAAGTTGTTTTGTTCTGCTCTTTTACCCATGATTCTGTAGCTTCACTTCTATCATCTTCTAGCCATCGATAGGGATCGGCAACATTTTCACCAAAATAGGTATCAATGGTGTCAACTTTTTTAGTTTCAGGATAATTCACACTATTCGTTTTTGCAGGGTTTGTTTCAGTTTTACACGACATTAAAATACAAAGTAAAGCAGTAAATAGAAGTACGTTTTTCATTATTGAGTGGTTAGAAGTAAATCAAGATTAGACTCAAATATAAGCATTTGAAACCTTGAATTGCTCCAATCTTAAAAATCTTAAAAGTCAATAGGAAATGGACAAAAGCAAATACGCTTCTAAAAAAGGTGTATTAATTTGAAAGACAAAAGTATACTGCTAAAGCTTAAGTATAAAAAATCTTTAAACTAAACCACTTTTAATTAAGTATTCGGCGATTTGAATGGTATTAGTGGCGGCACCTTTTCTAAGATTATCACTTACAACCCAAAGGTTTAAGGTGTTTGGTTGCGACTCATCTCGTCTTATGCGGCCAACAAAAACATCGTCTTTCCCATTGGCATACATTGGCATAGGGTAGCTGTTAATTTCTAAATTGTCTTGTACCGTAATGCCATCGGTTTTGTTGAGTAGTTGTCTAACTTCCTTAAGGTCAAAATCATTTTCAAACTCAACATTGACGGCTTCGCTATGCCCACCAGCAGTTGGAATTCTAACCGCTGTGGCTGTTACAGCAATTGTTTTATCATCTAGGATTTTTTGGGTTTCGTTTACCAATTTCATCTCTTCTTTGGTGTAACCATTGTTCTCAAAAACATCGCAATGTGGAATAGCGTTTTTATGAATTGGATAAGGGTAAGCCATCTCTCCCTTTTTACCTAAAATTTCGTTTTCCATTTGCTCAACGGCTTTAACGCCAGTACCAGAAACGGATTG
>CAYMDB010000245.1:0-5071 GCA_964388865.1 uncultured Flavobacteriaceae bacterium | reverse complement strand
TGTATTTTTTAACAGATTTAGAAGTCTGTGCGCGTTTTCTGGAGCTCCACCGAGTTCACGCTCAAGATCGACGCCAAATAAAGGAGCTTCAAAATCATTTAGGTCTAAGATTTTAACCTCTACATCGTTTACCAATGAGGAGGCATAAGTGGCTAGTTGTTTGTTAATCGAAGTACTGCTGTTACTTCCCGCGAAGGCTATAATTTTTTTCATATATAATATTTTTTCACAAATTTAGCAAAATTCAATTTAGTTTCCAAGGAAAATATTTCCATGTAATTATATTTAACCTAATATTTAGAAAATGCTTATTTCTCATAAAGCGAATGTTTCGTAAATTCGTAGCAAATTAAACTATATGGACATCAACTTCAATAAAAACGAAGATCACAACAAACTTTTAGTCTCAGATTTAAAAAAACGCTTTGCCCAAGTTAAGCTTGGTGGTGGCGATAAAAGTATAGAAAAGCACCACAGTAAAGGTAAAATGACGGCTAGAGAGCGCATCAATTATTTGTTAGACCCAAAAGCCAAATCTATTGAGATTGCTGCTTTTGCTGGTGATGATATGTACGAAAATCATGGTGGTTGTCCTTCTGGTGGAGTTGTTGTAAAAATAGGATATGTTAAAGGCAAACAATGTATTGTTGTCGCCAATGATGCTACGGTAAAAGCTGGTGCTTGGTTCCCAATTACAGCCAAGAAAAATTTAAGAGCTCAGGAAATAGCCATAGAAAATCGACTTCCTATAATCTATTTAGTCGATAGCGCAGGAGTATTTCTACCGATGCAAGATGAAATTTTTCCAGATAAAGAGCATTTTGGACGCATTTTTAGAAACAACGCCGTGATGAGCAGTATGGGTATCACTCAAATTGCAGCCGTTATGGGTAGCTGTGTTGCAGGAGGTGCTTACTTACCTATCATGAGTGACGAAGCAATAATTGTTGATAAAACCGGAAGTATTTTCTTAGCCGGAAGCTATTTAGTGAAAGCTGCCGTAGGCGAAACTATTGATAATGAAACTTTAGGCGGAGCCACAACGCATTGCGAAATTTCTGGTGTTACCGATTATAAAGCGAAAGACGATAAGGATGGTTTAGACCGCATTAAAAATATCGTCGATAAGATTGGTGATTTTGATAAAGCGGGTTACAATCGAACCAAGGCTCTAAAGCCGAAAGAAAACCCGGAAGACATCTATGGTATCATACCCAGAAGTAGAGCCGATCAATATGATATGAAGGAGATCATTAAACGCTTAGTTGATAATTCTGAATTTGACGAGTATAAAAAAGATTACGGAAAAACTATTATTTCCGCTTACGCTCGTATCGATGGCTGGGCTGTTGGTATTGTTGCCAATCAGCGAAAACTTGTGAAAACTGCAAAAGGCGAAATGCAATTTGGTGGAGTTATTTATAATGATTCGGCAGACAAGGCCACGCGCTTTATTGCGAATTGTAATCAGAAAAAAATTCCGCTTGTATTCTTACAAGATGTCACAGGCTTTATGGTAGGCAGCAAATCTGAACACAGCGGTATTATTAAAGACGGTGCTAAAATGGTAAATGCGGTGAGTAATTCTGTCGTTCCAAAATTCACTATTATTATCGGAAACAGTTATGGTGCTGGTAATTATGCCATGTGTGGTAAAGCCTACGATCCTAGATTGATTGCTGCTTGGCCAAGTGCCGAACTGGCCGTAATGAGTGGAAATTCTGCAGCTAAAGTTTTATTACAAATTGAAACGGCTTCACTTAAAAAGAAAGGTGAAACCATCACCAAAGAAAAGGAAGAGGAATTGTATAATAAAATTAAATCGCGATACGACCGCCAAGTTTCACCATATTATGCGGCTTCACGCATCTGGACAGACGGTGTCATCGATCCTTTAGACACAAGAACTTGGATAAGTATGGGTATTGAAGCGGCCAACCACGCTCCTATTGAAAAACCTTTTAATCTCGGAGTCTTGCAGGTTTAATATGCGAGAACAAACACCTAAGAAACAGCCGCTGTATGTTATAATATTATTGATATTAGCAGCAGAGGCTGTTTTTATTTTACCTTTTGTGCTGCAACGGGTCTTTAGGCCCACTTTTCTGGAAACCTTCGCCATTAATAATGAAAATTTAGGTTATTGTTTTTCAGTTTATGGTATTGTGGCGCTTATTTCATACTTATTTGGTGGTCCCTTAGCCGACAAGTTTCATCCCAAAAATTTAATGGCCGTCGCCTTAATTCTTACGGCTCTTGGTGGTCTTTATTTTGCGACTTTCCCTAAATATTCAGCGCTTAAAATACTTTACGGCTATTGGGGATTTACTACTATTTTTTTGTTTTGGGCTGCTATGATTAAAGCGACTAGAGTTTGGGGCGGCAAAGAGAAACAAGGTATCGCTTTTGGTTTTCTCGATGGCGGAAGAGGTCTTGTGGCAGCAGCTTTCGGCTCCGTTGGGCTTCTTATATTTTCGTTTTTTATTGAAGTTGAGCTTTCCGAAACTACCTTGATGGAGAGACAATATGCCTTTAAACAAGTTATTCTTGCTTGTTCTGCTGTTGTTGGTTTTGTTGGTGTTTTGGTCTTCTTCTTTTTAAAACCACTGCAAGATGATTCACTTTCTTCTGATAGGAATTATTTTGATTTAAAAAAATTTAAAATACTCCTCAAGATTCCTTCGGTGCGTTTTTTAATGCTGATTATTTTGTGTGCCTATACAGGTTATAAAGCAACTGATTTGTATACCCTTTATGCCAAAGACGTTATGGGATATGACGCTATTGCATCTGCAGGCGTTGGTACGTCTTTATTATATATGAGACCTATTATTGGAATCGTTATTGGGTTTATGGCCGATCAAACAAAAGCATCTTTATGGCTAATCATTGGGTTTTTACTGACTATACTCTCGAGTATCGTATTTGCTACAGGTCTTATTGACGATGGCACAACCCTACTCTTTATTTCTAATATTTTACTTATGGCGATTGGTGTTTATTCTTGCCGTGTGTTATATTTCGCGACTTTCGAAGAAGCCAAAATACCAGTGGCTCTAACAGGAACTACTGTTGGTTTGGTGTCTATAGTGGGTTATACACCAGATATTTTTTCTGGTCCTATGTTTGGTATTTTAGTTGATAATCCGGACAAGGTTACTGGACTGCAAAATGCCTTTATGGTTTTGGCGGGTTTTAGCTTGGTGGGCTTATTTGCTTCTTATTGGCTTTGCAGAACTACCAAATCTCAAAAGAACTAATTCCCTTGATGTTCTTTAACTTGTGGAATTGTCAATAACTTCGTTTGTCGACCATTGACATATCTAAACCCGTTTTCACCCCAAAAGCCAGCTTCCTCTAGCATTATTCTAATATCGCGTTTCCATTCTGGAATGGTTACTGTCGTATTGAGCTCAATGGCATAAACGGTATTTTCATGCAAAGGGTAATCGCCTGTTACTGGAACACCCTCCTGCGCATCCCACATCCCAATTGTTGTACCTGAAGAATGTCCGTAAGTACCCAAAGGATGTGTGTAAATGGATGGACGTAAGCCTTCAGCCTTAGCTTCTTTTAAGGATTCTGCTAAAATAGTGTTACCGCTTTTTCCAGTTTCAAAATTTGAAGTAAAAATATCTTGAACCCTATTGCCATCTTTTAAAGCATCCATTAAAAATTTTGGTGGTTCGGTTTCGTTTGGTTTTAGAACATAGGCCAATTCCTGACAGTCGGTGTTCAATCTTAAATAGGTAATTCCGAAATCGCAATGCACTAAATCGCCAGGCATAATCACCATGTCATTTGGCCTATCAGAAAAGGCATATAAGTGGTTTCCGAGTTCTTCTGCGGTTCGCTGCACATCTACTGTAGGGTGAAACCAAGTATCTAAACCTAATGCTGTCACTTTATCGCGCAGCCACCACTCCACATCTGTTGTAGTTGTAATGCCTGGGGTAATGACCTGCTCTGAAAACGCTTCAGCAATAATAGTGTGCGTAATCGTAACCAATTGATTATAAATAATCATTTCTGCTGCTGTCCTGATTTCAATCCAGCTTATGGCTAATTGTTCCGCAGATTTTACTCTCGACTTATATTTACTTGGCAAGTAAGACATAAATGCATCGTAATCTGTTTTTACGAGTCCGTCGCAAATATTGAAATGTTCAGAATAATTTAAACCAATAACTTTAGGATTTCGCTCGTCAATGATTTCCATGAGTCGTTTCCATTGAACGGGTTCTTTCTCCTTATCCCAAACCGAAACAATATTTTCACCGAAATTGTATCTGGCTACAGCGAGTTTTTCAATGGTGTTTTTATCTTTATTTCTGTAAAACACGAGTATAGTTCTACGTCTTGCATTGAGCCATGTGGCAGGTAGCATGGTTTTTAAAACCGGATCTTCGTTATATTCTCGTGAAATTAGAATCCACATATCAAAACCCGTGTCATCCATTAATTTGGGAAGTAGATTTTCAAATCTATCTTTTAATAAATTATCTACGACTTGAGCCCGTTCCCGCTCTGGAAGAATATGTTGTGCTGGTAATTGAGCACTAATTAGAATTAAGAGAATTAGGAATTGTTTCATGCTGGGCAAATTTAATTCACTAAAATACCTAATTATTAAACAAAAAAAAAGAGTGCAAAATGCACTCTTTAAAATTTATATATGTTTAGCTTAATGTGTTGAAGCTTCACGCTTTGCTTTCTTTTCTTCTCTAATTTCTTTTAAACGCTCCATTGTAGAACCAAACACCCAGTAAGGCACTACGAACGTTAAAAGGAAAATCATTAACCAAAAACCAATTGTTAAAATGGTTAAAAATGCTAAAAATCCTAGATATTGATCAAATTCGAACATAATTGCGTTTTATTTATTCACTTTAATGCAAAGATATGATGAAAATATAAGTTTTACAACAGCCTTTGATAGATTTATTAACATGTTATTAAACTTTAGATAGCCTTAATCAATAATTCTGCTGTAGCTGGATTTGTTGCTAAGGGCACATTGTGTACATCACATAATCGCATTAACATTAAAATATCTGGTTCGTGCGGATGG
>CAYMDB010000244.1:0-5085 GCA_964388865.1 uncultured Flavobacteriaceae bacterium | reverse complement strand
GTCTATATAAAATATCCCTTTTACATAAAATAGTATTGATTATCAATAATATTATTATATTTGTTATCGTAAAACAATAATTTTTAACAAATGAGGAAGTTAGTTATTTTAAAAAGTTTGATAGATTTTATTTGGATTGTAACCTGTATTCCTATGGTATTGATATTGTTATTCCTTGCGGTTTACATGTTTGTGAATCCAGAAATCCTAAATCTTATTTTCGAAACTGACGATAATCTCATTGAATTCTCACCCATTATTGTTCAAACATTTGGTTTACTGTTTATTGCTTTAGGGTTTTGCACCATATATTGTGTGTATGTGTTTAGAAAAACATTGCGTTATTTCCAAAGGGTAAAACCGTTTCATGATGATGTTATTGCTAATTTTTATAAAATAGGCTATTTGCTTACCGGAATTGGAATAGGATCATCACTACTTCTTTTTCTGATCCCCATATGGTTTGAAAGTAAATTTAAAATCCATCTTGGATTGAGTCCTTACCTCATGTTAGTATGTTTGGGCTTATTCTTTATGGTTTTGAGTGAAGTTTTTAAGGTGGCAAAACATGCTAAGGAAGAAAATGAATTAACAGTTTAAGATATGGCAATAGTAATAAACTTAGATGTTATGCTTGCCAAACGTGGTATGAAGAGTTATGAACTCGCCGACAGTGTTGGTATCACTACGGCCAATTTATCCATTTTAAAAACAGGAAAGGCCAAGGCAATACGCTTTTCTACCTTGGAAGCGATTTGTGAGACTTTAGAATGCCAGCCTGGTGATTTGTTGGAATATGTTGAGGAATGAAGGTTGGTTGAAGGAGACCTGTCAGGTTTTTGAAACCTGACAGGTCTTTTTTGTTATGGAATGGTCTTTTTTACAACTCACTGATGCCGATTCGCCAATAAAGGTGGCGGTTCTCCATTAAAAGGATTCCATCTGCTTATAGTTCTGGCTTCCATACCTGCGGCACTCATTACGGCTCGGTCTCCGTAGCGCTCGCGCATTTTGTCCATAGCTTGAGCGAGGTTGAGGTGCATTTCATTGTCTTCAAATAAATTAACTTGATGGCCACCTTCAACCAAATGACTAAACCGCACTCCTATAAGACGCACCAAAAGTCTTCGGTTGTAGAGTTTTTTAAACAAGTCTAGCACCACCGGAATAAGCATATGATCCATGGCACTATACGGAATACGTTGTTGTTGGGTGTAGGTTTGAAAGTCGGAATAGCGAATTTTAAAGGTGACGCAGGCGGTTAATTTATGACCACGTCGCAATTGATAGGCTAAATTTTCGGCCATGGCAATTATTAAACCTCTAAGCTTCGTAACATCAGTAGTGTCTTGTCCAAAGGTGCGCTCGGTAGAAATGGATTTACGCTCGTGGTGTTGTATTACGGGCGAATTATCTATACCATTTGCTTTTTTCCAAATAACGAGTCCGTTTTTGCCCAATACTTTATGCATGAGTTCCATGGGCATGTCTTGCACCGTTTGTATGCGTTTAACACCGAGATCGCATAAGGTTTTATAAGTTACATTGCCAACCATTGGTATTTTTTTAACTGAAAGCGGAGCTAAAAACGGTTTTTCGGTACCCGAGAGCACTCTAATTTCGTTGTTGGGTTTGGCTTCGCCTGTGGCTATTTTAGACACGGTTTTGTTAAGCGATAGGCCAAAGGAAATTGGTAAGCCCGTTTCTTTTATGATGTTTTGTCGCAATTCTGAGGCTAATTTATGACAACCGAAAAATTTGTCCATTCCGGTGAGATCAATATAAAATTCGTCGATAGACGATTTTTCATAGAGTGGTACATTTTCTTTGATGATATCGGTGACCTCATTTGAAAATTTAGTGTAGATCCCAGAATTACCTCTAAGAATAATAGCTTCTGGGCAGAGTTGCTTTGCCATACGCATGGGCATGGCTGAGTGTATTCCAAATCTTCGGGCTTCGTAACTGCAAGAGGCCACAACACCTCTATCGCTAGTGCCACCAATAAGAATGGGTTTTCCGTTAAGACGGCTGTCTAGGCGTCGTTCGCAGGACACGAAAAAGGTATCTAAGTCCATGTGTATGATGTTGCGGTTGTTATTCATGTTTTATTTGGGTTAAGTTTTTTCTGCAGGGTTGGTTTGTCTCGCAAGTTTTTTTGACCTGCAAGGTTTTTAAAACCTTGTAGGTCTTATGAATTATACCTACAAGGTCAAAAAGAGACCTAGCAGGATGGTTGGGTTAAGGTTTTATTTTCAAATAGTTCTCGATACAAATTTGTTCATGCTTCACAAATTCATTACATACTTTTTTAGTTCTACATTTTAGTTTTCATCATTTTATAAGCTTCAAATCGCATCGTAATCTCAAACGCTTTCTGATATGAATGTGCTCATTTCTTACAAATTCACTCGAAGTGACGCAAACTGATTCAGCTTTTGGGACAACTCACGAGTTTTAGGACAACTCACGAGTTGTCCTTATGGGAGTTGTTAGAGGAAGCGCTCTTTTTCGTTCTGAATATCTTGGGTCTTCAATTATAGCAAGGCGTTCTAATTTTGAAACTTCAATAGTCACACAATCAAACTCTAGCATTACTTTTCCTATAATCTCATAAATACCTTGCCCCCTAAAGGGATATTTAGCCGCAATCGGCGGAAAGTGAACCGTGTCTAAAAAATCACCATCCGCATCTAAAAAGGTTCCGAAATGCATGATTTTACCACTTGCTGTTTTGGTATTTTTTGTGGTAATTAAATAGCCTTCAATTCGGATTAATTTACCTTCTAGTCGTTCTAAATGTTTAGCGCGTAGGTTGCTTGTTATGGGTTGTTCTAAAAGATGAAACGGATTGCAAAGCGGAAAACCTAATAATTCAATTTCATCAAAAGCATTCTCTAAGGCTGTGCTTGGTAACTCGGGTGTGCTGTAATTGATGCGTTGTGTTTTAAATAAGCTAATGCTTTCTTCTTCGATTATGGTTTTACTAATTTTTAGGTGGGCTTCCCAGAGTAATTCACGCTTATTAACGGCTGTAAACCTAAAGGCATTAATTTTAATGAGAATACTAATTTGTTCTATGGAAATAGAAACACGTTCTATAAAATCATCTAGCGACGCAAACGGACCGTAATTATGACGTTCGTTGAGTATGCGTTCTATGGTTTTTGATTCTAGCGATTGCAAAAACATAAAACCGAGATAAATGGTTTTTTCTTTAATAGTAGCTTCCGTAGAGGATTGGTTAATGCATGGCGCTTCAATAGTAGCATTGTGCATTCGGGCTTCGTGTACGTAAAGTTCGGTACTGTAGAATCCGCCAAAATTATTAATGGTGGCTGTCATGTATTCCAAAGGATAGTAGGCCTTTAAAAACAAACTTTGATAACTTTCTACAGCATAGGAAGCAGAGTGACCTTTGGCGAAGGCATAACCCGCAAAACTTTCAATTTGTCGCCATACATCGGCAACCAATTCATAGGGTTTTTTAGCCTTTTCACAATTGTCGAAAAACTTTTGCTTCACTTTTAAGAATTCGTCTCGCGAGCGAAACTTGCCAGACATACCGCGACGTAGCATATCAGACTCGCCCAAATCTAATCCGCCAAAGAGATGTGCGACCTTAATCACATCTTCTTGGTAGACCATAATGCCGTAGGTGTCGGGCATAATGTTTTCTAGTACAGGATGTGCTTCTTTGCGTTTTTCAGGATAGCGGTAACGTAAGATGTACTGACGCATCATGCCACTTTTGGCAACGCCAGGTCTAATAATAGAGCTCGCTGCAACCAAGCCCAAATAATTATCGACTTGAAGCTTTTTCAATAGCATACGCATGGCTGGCGATTCCACATAAAAACAGCCAATAGCTTTGGCATTCCGCAGCAGGTATTTTATGCGCTTGTCTTTTTTAAATCCTTTAATATCATGAATATCAATAGGCGACTGCTCAGCGTAATTTTGATTAATAATGTCTACGGTATCTTTAATTTTCCCTAAACCACGCTGACTCAAAATATCAAATTTGTACAAGCCAATATCTTCGGCAGTTACCATATCAAATTGTGTGGTTGCAAAGCCTTTTGGTGGCATAAAGGTAGCGACGTAGTGATGGATGGGCTTTTCAGAAATTAAAATACCACCAGCGTGAATGCCTAAATAATTTGGAAATCCTTCAATATACTTACTGTACTTAATGACGAGTTGCGACATTTGATCGAGCTGATTAGGATTGTATTTACCTCTGGTGAGTGTGTCCATTTCAGACTTGGGTAGACCGAATACCTTTCCCAGTTCGCGTATAGAAGCCTTAAATTTAAAGGTGTTATAAACGGCTATAAGTGCTGTATGCTTAAAAGTTTTAAAGATGTATTGGGTGATATCATCGCGGTCTTTCCATGAAAAATCGATATCGAAATCTGGCGGATTCTGTCGGAAGAGATTGATAAAACGCTCAAAATATAAATCGAGCTCAATAGGATCTACATCTGTAATCCGCAGTAAATAAGCAATAATGCTATTAGCCCCACTACCGCGACCAACATAAAAATAGTCTTTGCTACGGGCGTACTCTAAGATTTTCCAGTTGATTAGAAAGTAGGACACAAAGTTTTTTTGTTTGATAATATTGAGTTCCTTTTTTATGCGATCATAGACTTCTTGTTTTACAGGGTTTCCATAGCGGTAACTAATGCCAGCGTAGGTGAGCTGCTCTAATAACTCATAGTCTGAAACTTCATTTTCAGTGAGGCATTTTTGATTTTTAGGAGTGCTGTCTTCAAAATTAAAATCTATAGAACAGTGGTCTAATAAGGCTTCGGTATTACTGATGAGTTTTGGGAATTCTTGGTAGGTTTCGCACAATTGATCATAGGGTAGCATCATGTCGTTTATATCTCCTTCTTCAGACTTTGATAATTTACTTAAGAGGGTATTATTATCAATAGCTCTGAGTAAGCGATGGGTGTTAAAGCATTTTTTATTTTGAAACGATACTGTTTTCAGCACCACTAATTTTTCTTTGAATTGATTCCATTTTGAAAATTTTAGATGGTTGAGGTCTTTAGGTGAAATTCCTAGGAATTC
>CAYMDB010000243.1:0-5101 GCA_964388865.1 uncultured Flavobacteriaceae bacterium | reverse complement strand
GTTACGGATAATGTGGAAGGCATTGTTCCTGAATTTTTAACCATGTTACGTGGTTTTATTGATTCGCCAGACATTCCGTTAAACGTATCGCGTTCTTATTTACAAGCAGACGGAGCGGTGAAGAAAATTTCATCATATATCACCCGAAAAGTTGCGGATAAGTTAAAATCGCTCTTCAACAGTGATAGAGAAGATTTCGAAAAGAAATGGGACGATATCAAAATTGTTATTGAATACGGCATGCTTTCTGAAGAGAAATTCTTTGAAAAAGCAGATGCCTTTGCTCTATATCCAACTGTTGACGGAACCTATTATACTTACGAGGAATTATTCAACAAGATAAAAGCGAATCAAACCGATAAAGACGATAAACTCGTTATTCTTTATGCTTCAAACAAAGACCAACAGCACAGTTATATTGAGACTGCAAAAGCCAAAGGTTATGAAGTCTTATTGTTAGATTCACCTATTGTTTCGCACTTAATTCAGAAATTAGAATCGAGTAAAGAAAATATTTCCTTTGCACGTGTAGATGGTGATCATATTGATAACTTAATTAAGAAAGAAGACACTACCATTTCTAAATTAACTGACGAAGAAAAAACACAGTTAGAAACGATTTTAAAAGAAGCCATCCCTTCTGAAAAATTTATGGTGCAGTTAGAAGCTATGGATAGTGATGCCTCACCTTTTATCATCACTCAGCCAGAATTTATGCGTCGTATGAAAGAGATGCAAGCTACAGGCGGTGGAGGTATGTTTGGTATGGGGAATATGCCAGAAATGTACAACCTCATAGTAAATACAAATTCTGAATTGGTCGGTGAGATTTTAAGCACCAAAACCAAAAAGAAACAAGAACGTTTAATCAGTCAGAGTTTAGACTTAGCGCGTTTATCTCAAGGTTTATTGAAAGGTGAAGAGCTTACTAACTTTATAAAGCGTAGTTACGAAATGATAAAGTAACAAATTCCTGCCGAAGCAGGAATCTCATCAAAATATATAAAAGGTCATCTGAAAATTCATGTTTTCGACGACCTTTTTTATTGTAATTTTTTTGAGGATGGGATCCATCTTTCACTCTATAGCATATTTCCATTACCTTTGACGCACTAAACGTTTACTAAATTGCAGGAAAATAAAACACCCCACACCATTAAATCAGAACTTCATCCCAGAAGCCAACATAGAGAACGCTATAATTTTGATGAACTTATTAAAAGCTCTCCAGAATTAGCAGAATTTGTGGCTCCTAATGCGTTTGGAGACCTATCGGTTGATTTTTTTAACCCAGATGCCGTAAAAGCTCTAAACACAGCGCTTCTAAAATATCATTACGGTGTTACCTACTGGGATATCCCCAAGGATTATCTCTGTCCGCCGATTCCCGGAAGAGCCGATTACATTCACAATATTGCAGATCTTTTAAAAGGAAACCGTGATGAAATTCCAATAGGAAATCACATAAAAGGTTTCGATCTTGGTGTTGGCGCCAATTGTATCTATCCCATTATTGGCCATCATGAATACGGTTGGTCATTTATAGCAAGTGACACCGACGAGACCGCCATAAAATGTGCACGACATATTGTTGAGCACAATTCTCATTTACATTCTCATATAGATATTCGGCGCCAAGACCAATTCAATGCGTTTTTTAAAGGTATTTTAAGACCAAATGAAATTATTGATTTTACGATTTGTAATCCGCCGTTTCATGCCTCACTTCACGAGGCTCAAAAAGCGAGTTTAAGAAAGTTGAAAAATCTAAAAGGTAAAACAGCCCCAAAACCTGTTTTAAATTTTGGCGGACAACATAGCGAACTTTGGACAAAAGGTGGTGAAGCGCGTTTTGTAAAAGACATGATTTACGAAAGCAAGCATTTTGGCAAACAGTGCTTTTGGTTTACCAGTTTAATTTCGAAAGAAATTACGCTTAAACCCACCTATAAGATTTTACAAAAGGTAAATGCTACGGATGTTAAAACTATTAAAATGGGTCAAGGTCAGAAAACAAGTCGGTTTGTGGCTTGGACCTTTTTATCTGCGGAAGAACAAAAGAAATGGATAGAAGAGCGATGGTAAAACATTTGTTCTACCTTTGTAAAAACAAAAATAAATGTCCTTTAATGACTTACATCTTATAAAACCCCTTCAAAAAGCCATTGAAGCTTCGGGTTATATTGAACCTACCTTAGTGCAGCAACGTTCTATTCCCCTAGTTTTAGAAGGAAAAGACCTTGTTGTTTCCGCACAAACAGGAACGGGGAAAACTGCAGCCTTTGCCCTACCAATTTTACAACAGCTTTTCGACAAACAAGATGCTCCGAAAAAAGGTAAAAAAATCAGAGCGCTTGTTGTAAGTCCAACACGAGAATTAGCCGTTCAAATTCAACAAAATTTTAAAACCTATGCGCAGTTTACCAACTTAACATCCCTCGTGGTTTTTGGTGGAGCTTCCATAGAACCTCAAATTGATGTCTTAAAAAAAGGGATTGATATTTTAGTGGCTACCCCCGGACGTCTTCTCGACTTGCACAAACAAGATTATATCAATCTCGATTATATTGAAATTTTAGTTTTAGACGAAGCCGATTTAATGTTAGCCATGGGCTTTATTGACGATGTTAAAAAAATAGAGCGCCTTTGTCCGGAAAAAAAACAGACCCTATTGTTTTCGGCAACCATACCTTATAACATCGAACAACTCGCCAATACTATTCTCAAAAATCCAGAACGTATCGATGTGACTCCAACGCATTCCGTAGCGAAAGATATTAGCCAGGTGTTGTATTACGTCCCAAAACGCAACAAAATTGAGTTGTGTTTACACTTGATGCGAAATACCATAAAAGGAAATGTGCTCATCTTTAGACGCACCAAATTTGGTGTAAAAAAACTTGAAGAAACCCTCCAAAAAAACGGTTATAAGGTTGATAGCATTCACGGGGATAAAGCCCAAAGCGAACGCCAAACGGCTTTAAACAAATTTAAAAATAGCTATGTTAAAGTGCTAATTGCAACTGATGTTGCGGCACGTGGCATAGATATTAATGAATTGGATAATGTTCTTAATTTCGATATGCCCAACGTGCCTGAAACCTATGTGCATAGAATTGGAAGAACAGGTCGTGCCGGAAATCTAGGAACTGCCTACGCTATGTGTTCTGCCGATGAAAAGAGTTATGTAAAATCGATTGAGGAGTATATCAATGTTCAGATCCCTGTTGAATCAGAACATCCTTATCCACTAGATCCCAAAGCCAAGCCTATTGTGCACAAAAAACAGGGCAGCAAGTATAAAAAAGGGCGTAAAGGTGAAGGATCAAAAAAGAAGAAGAAGCGGTGGTATTAAGACGAGATCATAGATACTAGAGTCTAGAATAAAGACTAAGGAGGCTGTCCAAAAAGCCATAAAATCTAAAACTGTCACATTGAGCATTACTTGAAATGAAAATATATTTTCATAAAAGTACCTTGCGAAGGAAAACGAAATGTGTTGAAATTCAATAATTTAAATTTCTAGACTTAATTCGGAAGCTACCTAAAGCCAAAATATATTTTGCCTCCGGTGATGCTCGAAATGACAGAGAAAATTACTTTTTAGAAAGTCTCTTTGTTCTTTAATACAATGAAGCTGAACTATTGTTTAACGTCAATAAAATCCTTTCCAAACCTAATTATACTATGCATAGTATTAATTTTGATGTTATTTGAACTCGTATCTTCACCAATAACCATCATTTTAGAGGGTTTATTTTTTTTACTTGGAGGTATCTCGGTAGTGAAATCACCTGTGTAATGAACAGTATCATGTCCAAAGGTTTCAATGTAAAAATAAATGACATCTGGATAAAAAAGGTTAATTTCTGAATATTCAGTATTCATCTTAAACGTTCCAAAATTGTTCGAGAAATTATGAAGCCAAAATTTGCCGTTAAAGTCAATGATTTCAATATTTTCTCCTATTTCGCCAATAGTTATTTCAGTAAATTCACTATCTAATTTTAGATTGCTAACGCTTGCTATTTGAACATCAGTAACATGGTTAAATTTATAGAGTCCGCCGTTTAGCATATTGCATCTGAAATTACCATTTACCACATCAATACTATTAAGAGGATTATTTATATTTTGAAATTTTAAGCTGGTATTCCTTGCGTTGATATTTAATTGACGCTCTAAATCTATACTAAAGGTTAAACTTGAATTTTCAGCCATCAATCTTAAATTAAGTTGTTTAGGCATTTTTATTGTGAATTTAGTTTTTAAAATTTTCACATGTTTTGTGTTTATTTTTCTTTTTTTTCCTTTGTCATCGAGTTCTCTGATGTTTGTTAAATACTCTTTCAAGCTTTTTGCTCTTGAACTACTGTTTATTTCTATAAAATGTTGCCTTCCTTTTCTAAACTTTCGGTTTGTGGGCTCTTTAAAACTAATATAATCGCCTTCGAAGGTGAGGCCAAAAAGGGTCTCAACATTGAACGAAATATCACTCGACGTGTTACTTCCATTCGTTTTAAATTCTAATACATCAGTATTAAGATTAACTGAGGTTTTAATTTTATCTAGGTGACTTTGAATTTCCTTTTTTGAATAATTTTCAAATTCAATGGTGTAATTAAAATGCACTTTATTGTCTTCTGAGGCTTCAACGTTTACGTAGGTTCCCTCTAAATCTAACGCCAGAGTTTTCAGGGTAGAGCCGTCAAAACTCTTATTGTAAATTTCTTGTATTTGAGCTTGCAAATGTACTGAGATGATGAGCATCAGTACTAAAACTTTAAATGGTGTTTTCATGCTGTTCGTTTTTTTGATTTAATATTTTGATGTGTGCTTGGATGTCTTTTAAGAGTTTTAATCGGGTTTGAAGATTACTAACCAAGTCTTCAATAACTAAAATGTTATTAGGCTGCGCTTTAAACTCTTTTGCGATAGTTTGATAATCTTGATCTAAATCATCGAGCTTCATTTTGAATCGTGAAACCAAACTAGGATCCTCTGCTATCGCAACAAAACTCGCCCACTCCGCTTCAATATCTTTTAGATACTCCGCTTCTACAGCTTCAATTTGTGCTACGATGGGTGAAACCTCTGTCTT
>CAYMDB010000242.1:0-5113 GCA_964388865.1 uncultured Flavobacteriaceae bacterium | reverse complement strand
CTAAAGGATTAGTTTCTCTATAATTTTCAAAAATGAGATAATCAAAAAAATTACGAAGCCCAGAAATTAAACGGGCCTGTGATCTTGGGTTGAGTGATTTTGAAACGGCGTATATAAATTCTTTTACAATGGTGTGGTCGATAGAAATAGGTGAAGTTGTTATTGAATAGTCGTCTAAATAGGACTTCAGTTTTTTTATGTCGTAACCGTAGTTCTCAATCGAGTTTTTAGATAAACCTCGTTCTATTTGTAGATAATGTTTATAGTCTGCTAAAGCGTGTTGCCAAGTCATTATAAATAATTTATTAATACAAAAATAGGTTCAATTGTTAATCTTAATAAATCTTAAACCCAAAAATTAATTATAAAATTTAATCATACAGATTCTTTCTATACATTCGTGCGTGTAACAAACTATTATGGTCGCCAAGTTGACTTTAAAACTTAATAAAAGGATTATTGAGAAAGCAAAGATATATGCTTCGAATAAAAAAAATGAGTTTATGTCTTATTGTTGAAGCCTTTTTGCAATCTTTAACAACAGAAGACGACACCTCAGAATTTGAAATTTCACCTTTCGTAAAAAGCATCGCAGCAGGAACTGAAATAACTACTGATTTGGACTATAAAAATGAGTATTCTGATTTTTTTAATGGAGAAATATAAATGAGTAAAAGGATTTTATAGGCACCGATTTTATGTTGGACTTATTAGGCGAAAACCTTTTTATGAGCCAATTTCAAAATTCGAGAATTCAAAAATTGCAAAAGAGAAGTTGCGAAAATTTAAAATAATCTGTGAAATCTGTTCTTTAAATGAACAAACCATTGAAAAAGGACTTAATTCTTCAATAAATGACGTTGAAGATGCTTTACAATATTTTTGTGCAAACGATTCAGAATGCCAAACCATAATAACAAGAAACGGCAAGGACTTTAAAAAATTCCGTATTATATGTAATTACAGCAGATGAATTTTTAAAATCTTTGAATAAAAAATAACATTCATTAATTGTAAAATAAATAGCACACTACATGCTGAATCCAAAATTTTTATAGATTAAAAAACCTAAAATAAAACAGTAAACTTTAGCGATTATTTGCCGTGCCAAGACCGTTGCGCAAACAAAAGGCATAACATTACAAAGCTCTAATAAATTAATGTGTTTTTCCACTTTTATGTATTTGTATTTCACGCAAAAACAACAATTTACTTTGTGAGTCAAAATAATTAATTGATTCTCTTTTATCTTTATTTATGAAGTTTTGGGGTGGATAAAAGAAGAAAATCAACTTCATTTAACAGGCATAAAACCGGACAATCAAATACTAATATATTTAAAGCCGATACCAATATTGCGGTTTTTTTATGCGCCAAGTTTTAATATATTTACGAAATGAAAAAGATCATCATCATCAATGGTCCTAATCTTAACTTATTAGGCAAACGGGAAACCAATATTTATGGTCATCTTTCGTTTACTGAATTTTTTGAATCGATTGTTGAAAAATTTCCAAGTATAACCCTTGAGTATTTTCAATCTAATATAGAAGGTGAACTCATCGATAAGCTACAAGAGGTTGGCTTTACCTATGATGGTATTATATTAAATGCCGCTGCTTACACACATACTTCGGTTGGTATTGGTGATGCCGTTAAGGCCATTAATACGCCAGTTGTAGAAGTACATATTTCTAATACCTTTTCAAGAGAAGATTTTAGGCATACATCTTATATTTCTCCTAATGCTAAAGGGGTGGTGTTGGGCTTTGGTTTGCAGAGCTACGAATTGGCGATTTACAGCTTTATAAACTAGAATATTTAAAATGAAAAGAAGTTTATTTTGTGTCGTAGTAGTATTTCTTAGCAGTTTTTTTGCAACGGCACAAACAGAGTTTGGTGTTAAAGGGGGAGTAAATATTACGTTTTTTAAAGTCCAGGAAGGAGATTTCGGTACGAATCCTGATACGGAAGTGGGCTATTATGCTGGCGTATTTTTAGATTTTCAAATCGAAAATGGATTTCATATTCAACCTGAACTGCTTTATTTAGGCATAAGAGATTTTCAGTTTTTAAATGCACCTATTTATTTAAAATATGATATAGACCCTAGCTTTCATATTTTAGTCGGACCCAGTCTCAACTATTTTTTCGATATATTCAACAACAAATTTAAAGTAAGGGCAGACCTCAGTTTTGAATACGATCTATCTTCGAATTTAAATCTGCATATGAAATACACACTCGGTTTTGAAATGCTATCACCTAACATTATTTTTTTAGGTCTGGGTTACAGCCTTTAAGTCACCTCAATCCAATAAAAAAGAGGCTGCCAAAAAAGTAACTTTCTCTGTCATTTCGAGCGTAGTCGAGAAATTTAAAGTATTAAATTTCAATACATTTCGACTACGCTCAATGTGACAGCTTTAGGTTTTATTGACTTTTTAGGCAGCCTCTTTTTACTTAGAACTCTTCCATCAGAAAACCAGTTTCTTCCCACTAGGATCCCAGGATTGGATTTTTCTATAAATGAATTACTTCATCATAAGCCGCAGCAACGGCTTCCATAACCGCTTCACTCATCGTTGGATGTGGATGTACAGCTTTTAAAACTTCATGTCCTGTTGTTTCAAGTTTTCTGCCTAAAACAGCTTCAGCAATCATATCTGTAACACCAGCCCCAATCATGTGGCAACCGAGCCATTCACCATATTTAGCATCAAAAATAACTTTTACAAAGCCCTCTTTGTTACCACCAGCACTTGCTTTACCAGATGCAGAGAATGGAAACTTACCAATCTTCACATCTAAACCTTGTTCTTTCGCTTGTTCTTCCGTAATTCCAACACTTGCAATTTCAGGTGTACAATAGGTACAACCGGGAATATTTCCGTAATCTAAAGGTTCAACATGTTGTCCGGCAATTTTTTCTACACAAAGAATACCTTCAGCAGAAGCCACGTGTGCTAAAGCTTGGCCAGGTGTTACATCTCCAATAGCGTAGTATCCCGGAATGTTGGTTTGATAAAAATCATTGACTAATATTTTATCACAATCTACCGCAATACCAACATCTTCTAGTCCTATATTTTCTATGTTAGATTTTATACCAACCGCAGATAATACAATATCAGCTTCTAAAATTTCTTCGCCTTTTTTAGTTTTTACGGTGGCTTTTACCCCGTCGCCAGAAGTATCGACAGATGTCACTTCTGCAGAGGTCATTATTTTTATCCCCGACTTTTTAAAACTGCGCTCAAGTTGTTTAGAAACCTCGTTATCTTCAACAGGAACAATTTTGTCTAGATACTCAACAATGGTAACATCGGTTCCCATGGAATTGTAGAAGTATGCAAACTCTACACCAATAGCGCCAGAACCAACGATGATCATTGATTTTGGTTGCTTTTCTAATGTCATGGCTTTTCTGTAGCCGATTACTTTTTTGCCATCTTGTGGTAAACTTGGTAACTCGCGTGAGCGCGCTCCAGTAGCTATTACAACATGGTCTGCAGAATATTCTTTTCCATCAACGTCAATCTTTTTTCCTGTTTTTAGTTTCCCAAAACCTTCAATGACATCAATTTTGTTTTTTTTCATTAAAAACTTAACGCCATTACTCATACCTTCTGCAACGCCTCTACTGCGTTTTACCACAGCGTCAAAATCGTGCTCAGCATTTTGCACCTTTAA
The DNA here is from genome assembly GCA_964388865.1 of uncultured Flavobacteriaceae bacterium. GTDB lineage: Bacteria > Bacteroidota > Bacteroidia > Flavobacteriales > Flavobacteriaceae > Winogradskyella. The sequence goes on along the minus strand of CAYMDB010000242.1, from coordinate 1,420 downwards.
GCCGTAGTCTTCAGCATGCTTTAGATATTCAAAAACTTGTGCCGATTTTAAAAGTGCTTTCGTTGGGATACAGCCCCAATTTAAACATACACCTCCAAGCTCTTCCCTTTCTATAATGGCTGTTTTAAATCCTAATTGAGAGGCTCTAATTGCAGTGACATAGCCACCGGGACCACTTCCTAAAACTATAATATCGTATTTACTCATGCGTAAGTTTTTTATTTGAATAATTTAAGTAACAAAAGTAAGGAATTCTAAAACTATATTCTAAATTCCAAAAGTAAAATAACAAAATCTGCTGTCTGCAAATCACTGAAATTTTTATAAAGTAGCCTTTGAATTGTCAATTCTTTTGCAATAAGCACATCGTTCTTATAAGGCTTTTAAATTTCAAGGATTTTATATGTTTTGCTATTTTGATTTCGAAATTTTAATAACGACTAGATTATAAAATTTGATTAAATCCGCTAATCATTTTTTTATCAACCCAATGTTATAGTAATTAAAATCACAAGGTCATTTTATTCGTTTTCAGCAGACACAAATTTAAGCGCAACTCCGTTAATGCAGTGTCGTTTTCCGGTTGTTTTTCGTGGTCCGTCGTTAAAAACATGTCCTAAATGTCCGCCACAAGTAGCACAGTGCTCCTCGTCTCTTACGTAACCCAATTTGCTATCTGTGCCAAAGGCAACATTGCCCTCGATTTCTCTATCAAAACTCGGCCACCCCGATCCTGAATCAAATTTATGTTCACTTTTAAATAAAGGTGTGTTGCAAGCGGCGCAGTGATAGACCCCTTTTTCTTTATTAGTGTTTAGTGGACTAGAGAATGGGCGCTCAGTGTCCGCTTTGCGCATAATATTATATTGCGCTTCGGTAAGTTGTGCTTTCCATTCTGATTCAGTTTTTGAAATTTTAAACGTGGCTTTTTCGTTTGTATCCGTTTTTTGTGCTGAAGAATTACAACTAAAAAACAATCCTAAAACTAAAATAATCGATAATCTTTCCATAATATTCATTTAATAAGGTTGTGCAATTTTTGTTGTAAATTTACGCAATTACTTACATAATTTTTATTGTATTTAACTTGAAATACTGATAATTTATTATATTACAGGCATTATTATCAAAACGCAAACGTCTTAATACTAACACTAGAGTTATCCCTTAATGAAAGCATTATTTTTTACTAGAGAATTTCCTCCTTACGTCTATGGAGGCGCAGGGGTTCATGTTGAATATTTAGCCAATGAGCTATCGAAGTTAATGGAGGTAGAGGTGCGCGCTTTTGGAGATCAAAACCGTACAACTAAAAACCTAAGCGTTAAAGGAATTCCGTTTGATAATCCAGCTTTTGATATCGCCAACGATAAGCTAAAAGCAGTGTTTAAAACATTGAGCACATCTCTTGTAATGAATG
>CAYMDB010000241.1:0-5121 GCA_964388865.1 uncultured Flavobacteriaceae bacterium | reverse complement strand
GGCCAGAAGCCCTGCAAGTTTATATTTTGCAAGTAAAATGGCTAAAAAAAGAATTTTATTAATAGCATCTCTAGATGCCTCGCTTATAAGGTTTCGAGGTGATTTTATTAAAAGTTTGGTTGAAAACGGCTTTGAAGTATTTGCAGCAGCTCCCGATTTTAGAGAAAATCTCCGAGAGCAAATTAAAGCTTTGGGTGCGATACCTGTTCAATTCAACCTGCAACGCACAGGTTTAAATCCTATTAAAGATTTAAAATCTATTAATGAGCTAAAAGCGATTATTAAGGCAAATCAAATTGATTTAGTATTTCCTTATACAGTAAAGCCTGTAATTTACGGATCGATAGCAGCAAATTTAAGTGGAACACCTGTCATTTCATTAATTACGGGCTTGGGCTATGCCTTTACAGGATTAACGGCTAAGGCCAGAAGATTGCAGCGCTTTAATGAGATTCTTTACAAATTATGCATTCGAAAGAATAAGGTAATTGTTTTTCAAAATAAAGATGATTATCAATTGTTTTTAGAGAGAAAAGTGATTTCTAAAAACCAAAAAGTTGCTTTTGTTAGTGGGTCTGGTGTCAACCTAAATCAATTTAAATTCAAAGAAAAAAACACTGCTACAAACGTTAGTTTTCTTTTAGTCGCCAGATTGATTAAAGAAAAAGGGATCGCACTGTACTTGGAAGCTGCCAAACTATTGAAGGCTAAATATCCCAGTGCTGAGTTTCATTTAATCGGCGCAACTGAAACATCTCCATCGGCAATCAGTGAGGTGCAGTTAAATGAGCTGCATGAGGAGGGGGTGATTGCGTTTCATGGAAAACAAACGAATATTGAAGACCATCTCAATGCTAGAGACGTATTTGTATTACCGAGTTATTACAGAGAAGGTTTACCCAGAACAACGCTTGAAGCTTGTGCTTGCGGAAATCCCATAATCACCACAGATTCAGTAGGGTGCAGAGAATCTGTTAAAGAGGGTGTCAACGGATTTTTAATTGAACCGAATAATCTGGACGCTTTGGTTAAAGCCATGACCTTTTTTATTGAGCATCCAGAAAAGATTAAAGAAATGGGACGCCAAAGCAGAATTTATGCCGAGGAAAGGTTTGATGTAGATCTTATAAATAAGGATTTGATTGTTATTATTAATGCGGAGCTTAATGAGGTATCTTAAATTTAACATGGGTTGTCCGTTTCTAAAATAATTAAAATAAACATGAAAAATTTATACGCTGTAATTTTAAAACGCCCATTTGATTTTCTAGCGGCACTTGTTGGACTCATCATCATTTCCCCCATTTTCATCACACTGATTATAATTTTGTACTTTTCTAATAAAGGAAAACCTTTTTACTACCAAAAGCGCACAGGGAAGCATGGGAAGCTATTTACGATTATAAAATTAAAAACCATGAATGATAAGGTTGATGCTGATGGAAATTTATTACCTGCATTAGAGCGCGTTACCAAAGTTGGTGATATTTGTAGAAAATATTCTTTAGATGAAATTCCACAATTAATAAATATTCTTAAGGGAGATATGAGCTTGGTAGGGCCTCGCCCACTACTACCACAATACTTAGAGCTGTATACCAAAACGCAAAACAGAAGACATGAGGTGAAGCCCGGAATTACAGGTTGGGCTCAAGTTAACGGCAGAAACACAATTAGTTGGGAAAAAAAGTTTGAGTACGACGTTTATTATGTCAACCATCAGTCGTTTTCTTTAGATTTAAAAATCATTTTCAGGACCGTAGATAAAGTCATAAACAGAAAAGATATCAATAATTCAGATCAAACTAATATGCCTTATTTTACAGGTACAGCCGAAAAATAATCGGATTTAAATTATGTTTAGCTCTTTAAAAGAAAATATAAAATCCTGAGGCTTATGGTCAACGCTAATGTAGTTATGAGATTCGTGATGAATATTCTTTCCGTTGTCAACGACACCAATAGTTTTCCAACCTAATGCATTTGGGGTTAAAAAATCTTTCTTTAGATTATCGGCAATATAGCAATACTGAAAACCTTTAAATTCATTTTCCATAGCCTTAAAGTTCGCTAAACTCGGTTTTTCAGTACCTATATCATCAGAAATAACAATTTTGTCTATTAGATCCGTGATCTCTAAACTTTTTATTTTCGCCCTTTGCGTATGACTTCGACCATCTGTAATAATCCCAGTACGTCCCTTTTTATTTTTGATAGTGGTAAGCACAGCGCTTACACCGTCAAACAATTGGATATTAGGATAGTGATTGCGATAGCGTTCAACAAGCGTTTTAGAGTCTAATTTATAGGTTTGGGCTAGGTGCTCAAAAACATTGATTTTACAGCGATACATTGAAAACATGGAGACGTACAGCGGTTTCCAATCGATAGGTTCAAGATGTTGCGCTATGGATTTATAAGCCGATTGTAAAAAGTCTAACTCATTATACAGCGTATCATCAAGATCAAAAACGATTATAGTGTTGTTGTTAACCTTTATATCCATGTACTAAAATTTCATCATCGTATCTAATCATCAATAAATCACTTTCCCAAGAATCAAACTGATCCTCTAAAGTTTTTCCTAAAATATACTCGTCTATAATCCATCTGGTAAAATTAGCCCCAGATAAGTAAGTCAATGGATAGCCACCGCCAAATCTCGGATTCACCTCAATACCCACTATTTTGCTGTCGTCTTTATCATGCATGAAGAATTGAACGGTTAAACAACCTACGGCGCCTTCAATATGGTTTAAGTGTCTTCTTATGTAAGTCACCAAATTGTTACGTTTTGTTAAGGCTTTATAGACTTCTCCATCTCTCACTTCAAGGCGCTTACGAGGCACCACACACTTTAAATCATGAGCTTTAGAATAATATAAATCACAGGTATATTCACTGTGCGTTTTAGGATCTATATATTCTAAAAACATTAACTTATCATTTTTAAAATGAACATCCCTAAAATCTTCTTCTTTTTTAATAACAAAAGTATCGACGCTTCTACTGCCGTCCATCGGTTTTATAAATATAGGAAGTTTATAGTTGTCTTTTGCGTATTCTTTGGCTATCTTAATGCCTTTTGAAACAAAAAAATCATGGATGACACGCTTATCTCTGCATTTTTTAACAAAAGCAGTAGACGATATCACTATGGTTATACCAAGTGATTCGAAATACGATTTGTTTTTTGAAAGTTCAAGTAGTTCGGTATCAATAGTTGGAACAATCAAGCCAATGTCATTAGTTTTACAAAGATTGACTAAAAATTCAATATACAAAGGATCATCTAACTTAGGCACCTTAAAGTAGCCATCGGCCACATGACAACCCGCCGATAGTAAAGGATTTAAATCTGAAGCAAATACTTTAGCATTGGCATCGCCTTTTTTAAGTTCTTTTTGGAACGATCTTATAAGTGATACCCTTCGACCCGCTGAGGTTATTAAAATATTCATGTGTAATTAAACGACTAAAATGTTCTTCACAAATATAAGAATGAAAAGATAAGAATGTAATTTATGTTCACTGAATTTCGCTATTTAATGGATTATAATCTGAAAAGCAATATTTTACTGGATTTATTGATGCTTAAAAACTCAATTCAAAAAGGAGGCTTTAGTATTTCCAATCAAGAAAATAATTTTCGGTTTCGAGCTTCCTCCTCAATCCCCTTAAAACATGACGGTGCTTTATCGGATTTTTATGTCACACAAATTGAATTGTTATTTGTATATCGTTTAAAATAAACAGTTTGTCGTATATTTAATTTTTGTTTAACCGGTTATAATTTAAGACTGTATATTAGCCAACGTAATTGCTAATAATAAGGTCCCAATCACCTTTAATTGTAACTTTAGGTATTAACTTAAAGATTAACCTATGAACGAAAAAATATGGTTATCATCACCACACATGAGTGGTAATGAGCAGCCTTACATCAAAGAAGCCTTTGACACGAATTGGGTCGCCCCATTAGGTCCAAATGTCAATGGTTTTGAAAGTGATTTGCAATCGTATCTCAACGAAGATAGACATATTGCGGCTCTAGTTTCCGGCACTTCTGCCTTGCATTTAAGTCTCATACTTTTAGGAGTTGGCCATGGAGATGAAGTTATTTGTCAAAGTAAAACATTTTCAGCCTCTGCCAATCCCATTGTTTATCAAGGTGCTACACCTGTCTTTATTGACAGTGAGCCAGAGACTTGGAATATGTGTCCTGAGCAATTAGAAATTGCCATCAAAGATCGAATAGCTAAAGGTAAAAAACCGAAGGCCATCATTAGTGTCCATTTATACGGTATGCCTTATAATGTTGAGGCGGTTCATCAGATTGCTTCAAATTATCAAATACCAATTGTAGAAGACAGTGCCGAATCTCTAGGTAGCTCCTACAAAGGCCAGAATTGTGGCACCTTTGGAGATCTCTCCATATTATCTTTTAATGGTAATAAAATTATAACTACTTCTGGTGGTGGAGCGCTCGTTACCCGAACAGCAGAACAAAAACAGAAAGCTGTTTTTCTTGCGACACAGGCAAGAGATCAGGCGCCTCATTATCAACACTCTCATATTGGTTACAATTACAGAATGTCAAATATTGTGGCAGGTATCGGTCGTGGACAAATGACGATTTTAGATAGCCATGTGGCCAACCGACGCGCTAATCATCAATTTTATAAAGAGGCTTTTCAACACGTCAAAGAGATTACCTTTTTATCAGAACCAGAGGGTTATTTTTCTAACCGTTGGTTGACCTGTATTCTTTTAGATTCGGAAGCGACACGAGAAGGATTGCGTCTAGCCTTAGAGCAAGAAAATATTGAATCCAGACCGCTTTGGAAACCCATGCACCAGCAGCCAATTTTTAAAAGTGCGCCGCGCTATCTCAACGGGGTATCAGACGATTTGTTTGAAAGAGGCTTATGTTTACCAAGTGGTTCTAATCTTACATATTTAGAATTAAATAGAGTAGTTTCTGGAATAAATACGTATTTTGTAGCATGTTAGTTAAATTTTTGCAATACATATCTCAAAAATACGCCTCGCAATGGGTAGTTTTGTTATTTGATATCGTCATTGTTTTAATGATGTTTTTCTTGGCTTATCTTATTCGAT
>CAYMDB010000240.1:0-5150 GCA_964388865.1 uncultured Flavobacteriaceae bacterium | reverse complement strand
AAAATCTTTCAAGTTTTTAATAGTTAAGTACCATTTTAGTGCATCTCCGAGTGCTATTAAATTAATATGGAATAGTTTATATATTAAAAACGCAAGTTTTTTTACTAAAGTGTTTTTGGCAAAATATGATTCGACTCTAATATCTACGGGGTATTGTTTAAAACCATCTTGAGTACCAATTATGACAACTTCATGCCCAAGTTCTAGTAATCCCTCTTTTAAGGAATTATGAAGTCTGCTATATTCACCTACTAATAAAATTTTCATTTATATCCTTACATTTGTGTCAAATATAGTAGTTAATGCCAAAACCCAATAAAAAAAAGATTTGTATTGTCGCGTCGTCTTTAGGAAGAGGTGGTGCAGAGAAATCATCAGCAATGCTATCAATAATGCTGAGTGAGTTGGGTTATGAGGTTTATATTGTTACTGTTCTTAATTATATCGATTACGAGTACAAAGGCACCTTGCTTAATCTTGGGGAATTAAAGCCAAAAAAAGATACCGCTTTTGATAGAATGAACAGACTCAAATTCTTTAAAAATTTCATAGATGCACACCATATCGATGTTATAATCGACGCTCGTGTAAGGATTCGTCCATATTTAGAAATAATCGTTAAAAATTTCATTTATAAAAAACCTGTTCTCTATGTGATTCACAATTATAAAACAAAAAAAGCCTTTACCCCATATGCTTGCCTGAACAAATTTTTGTACAAAAATGAGACGATGATTACTGTTTCTAAAGCAGCAGAAGAAAAGTTTAGAACATTATTTCAGCTTAATACTATTACTACCGTTTATAATGCTTTCGATTTTGAAGCAATCGAAACGGCGTCAAAACAGTCTATTGACTTTATTATTGGTCCATACATTATTTTTTATGGTCGATTAGATGATGAACATAAAAATTTGAGATTGCTTTTTGATGCCTATAAATTATCTGGTCTTCCCGAAAAAAACATAAAACTATTAGTCTTAGGAAATGGCCCAGATGAGGTAAAGCTAAAAGATTATGCACTTCGTATGAAACTAGAAAATTCCATCGTCTTCAAAGGGTTTGAGAAGAATCCGTATCCATACGTTAAGCAGAGCTTATTTTTGGTTTTAAGTAGCCGTTACGAAGGCTTTCCTATGGTTATCCCTGAGGCCTTATCTCTTAATGTCCCAGTGGTGTCTGTAGATTGTAAGTCGGGACCAAATGAAGTCATCTACAACGCACACAACGGACTTTTAGTAGAAAATCATAATCCTGAAGCCTTAGCAAAAGCAATGCGTAGATTCTGCGAAGATGAAGATTTATTCTTAAATTGCAAGTCTAACGCTAAGGCAAGTGTAGCTCAATTTTCTAAGTCTAAAATAGCTCAACAATGGCAACACCTCTTAAACTCTTAAGTGCTTTTTATGAACACAATTAATACTGTTAAAATCATCGAAATTCCGAAAGTCCATGACGAGCGTGGTAATTTGGCTGTAATAGAAAAGGAAGTGATTCCTTTTGAAATTAAGCGTGTATATTATTTATACGACGTGCCAAGTGATAGTTTTAGAGGAGGTCATGCTCACAAAGAGCAAGAGTCCATAATTATTGCACTTAGTGGAAGTTTTGAAGTCATTGTAGATGACGGAACAACGAAAAAACGAATCATGTTGAATAAGCCCAACCAAGGCTTGTACGTGCCAACACATATTTGGCGAGAGATAGATAATTTTTCTTCTGGTGCCGTGTGCCTGGTTTTAGCCTCTACAACTTATAATGAAGAAGAATATATTAGGGCCTATGGTGCATTTAAAACCTATGTTTTAGGATAATATAACTTTTCCTTTTTTAGAGATTTTATTCTCAGTAAAAATTGCAATACCCATCGCGGACTTTTCAAAAATAAATTTTGTCTTAATGTTAAATTTTTAGCATCTAAATGAGAAGTGAAATAAGAAAAATGGGTTTGATCATTTTGCATTTTACTCATTATAGCCATTGAATATCTATTTCTGTCCAGAAATGATTTTAAATATTTATTTTCTTTCTCTTCTCTTAAGTATTTGTCAAACTTACATTTGTCGCTAAGTCTAAACGTAGTGTTTGATAAACTTGAAGGAATAAAATTATAATAGGATAATTGCTTGTTGATAAAAACAAGATCGAAATACAAGCCAAAACGAATCCACAAATCCGTATCCTGACCAGATACAATAGATGTGTCAAAAAGTCCTGTTCTTTTTAAAATTGATTTATGAAAGACGATACTCGAACTATGGATTAGAGAAAATTTCTGGCTAGATTTAAAATAGTTATGAATATTGTAAAGTTCTAATTGCTTAAAACTATAGGTAACGGGTACAATCTTATTCTGATATTTTTGCGCCAGCGCAGCCGTGAAAATTTTTATCTCTGGAAACTTACTAATAGCATCATACATGTATTGTAAATAGGATGATTCCCAAGTGTCATCCCCATCTAAAAGTGCTATAAAATCGGATGTTGCTGAATTAATTCCAGTGTTTCTTGCATTGGAAGCTCCTCGATTTTTAGTGATTATAAGTTTTATGCGCTTGTTATTAATGGATTTAATAACGTTAACACTATTATCGGTAGAGCCATCATCAACGATTATAATTTCAAAATTCTTATAGGTTTGATTTAGAACACTTTCAACAGTGTTTTTTATATATTGTTCTTTATTGAATACGGATATTACAATAGAAAAAAAAGGCTTCATTTTTTACCAGTCGTTAAGACACAAAGGTAGCCTAATTTATAAAATTGAAGCAATTTCAAATTGGGATTACCGCTTAACAGTTGTTTTTTAATCCAAGATTTTGAACTTCGAAATAGAAGAGCAGTAACTAGCGATAAACCGATGCGATTTAGTATTTTGTACAGTTCTAATAAGGAGTTCTCTGTTACAGAAGTTTCATTGTTTTTATGAATTTCTATAAGGGTCTCGACGGCTTTTTCAACCTTGCTTAAAAATACTTCATTGGTATCAAGTCCGTTATGAATCACATGGTTGTCTATATGAAATACATTAATGTTATGAGATTTCATCAAGGCACCAAAATAATTATCGTAGCCATAACCATCATTTTCTATTTTAGAATTGATATCTAAAAACACGGATTTCCTCATTAAGAAATTGCCAGAAATTACAATTTTATAAGGTGTTTTGTTGCGTGTTGTGGCATTAACCTGCTCATAGGTTTTTCCGTATTGGTAACGTAAATTAAATTGGGATTCTGGTTGTTCTAAAGCATAAGCGTAACCTCCATAAATTGCATCATAAGTACTATTAACATAGTGCAGGTAGTTTTTAAGAAAGTTGTGTTCTTTCGGTATAACATCGGCATCTAAAAAAAGTAACCAATCGTAACTTGCAGATGCTGCTAAAAGTTGTCGCGTTGAAATTCTGCCTTTGTTTTTACTCGCGACCATATGCTTGGCGTTGACAATAGATTGGGTAGCGGCTGCATTGGCGTCTAGATATTGCGAGGAACCATCCTCGAAACAAATAATTTCATAATGTTGTTCTAATTCCAGTAGCTGAACTGCCATAGCCTCAAGTAGCTTTGAGATATTGGTGTTGTATATTGGAATTAAAATGGAGATCACGCTATGGTTCTATTTTTAAGATGACGGTTTCATCGCCTTGATAACTATTTCTGTTATAAACCCAAAACGATTTGTTTTGCTAACTTCAAAAGGCATAATTTCTGTTTGAAATCCCGTCTTTCGCAAACGGGTATTTAGTCCTTCAACGGAATAGATGCGTACATGGTCATCTTGTCCAAAAGCTTTTTCTCTTTCGGGTTTTGTTGTTATACTGAAATCTTCATAAATGTCACCATCTTTAAACGGGGTCTGTATAAGACAAATGCCGTTGGGTTTTAAAATTCTGTACAATTCCGACATGGCCTTGTTATCGGCTTCAATATGCTCTAAAACGTGGTAACAAACGATGACATCAAAACTATTGCTGTCAGCCGTAATCGCGGTAATGTCAAATTGGAAATCAGTTTCAAATTCACCTACAAAATCAGTGGTGATGTAGTCTATATTATTCTTCGCTTTAAGTTTTGTAACTAAGCTCTTTGGTGGTGAAAAATGGAGTAATTTTCCTTTTACTTCTAATGCGTTCAGTGTTTCAAATAAGCGTCTGGTACGCGATAAGCTGCCGCAATTAGGACATAACAAATCACTATTGGTGCGCTTAACAAAATGTTTTAAATTAAACTCGCAAATATTGCACTGCTGGTTTTGGCCAACATAGTATTTTGAAATTAGAGCTCTAAAAAAACGTTCGTTTTTTTTGAGAACAGCATTTGGAATTAGTTTTTTAGCGATATGTTTTAAGCCTATGTACACGCTTTTTAATTTTTGCGCTGCACCACTTCAAAAACCTTATTATCATCGCATTTTAAGGTTTTACTCGGATATTTTAAAAGCAAGGCATAATCATGTGTTGCCATTAAAATGGTATTGCCATTTTTATTAATGTCTTGCAGCACTTCCATAACCTCAATACTGGTTTGTGGATCTAAATTCCCAGTAGGCTCGTCGGCTAAAATTAGTTCAGGATCGTTGAGTAAAGCTCTTGCAATGGCAATGCGCTGTTGTTCTCCGCCAGACAATTCATGCGGATATTTAAAGCCTTTGGTTTTCATGGCAACTTTACCCAAAACAGTTTCAATGCGCTCTTTAATTTTGTCTTTATCTTTCCAACCTGTGGCTCTTAAAACAAATTCTAGGTTGCCGTTAATGGTGCGATCTGGGAGTAATTTAAAATCCTGAAAAACAATACCTAATTTTCGTCTTAAAAAGGGAATGTCGTTTTCCTTCATAGTTCTCAGATTGAAATCCACCACAGAGCCTTCGCCTTCCGTGAGCTCTAAGTCGCCATAAAGGGTTTTCATAAAACTACTTTTACCACTTCCTGTTTTGCCAATAAGGTAAACAAAATCACCTTTTTGCATTTCAAAATTAATCTTTGTAAGCACCATGCTATCTCCTTGGTAGATGGTAGCATTTTTGAGATGTAAAACGGTTTCAGGCATAATTGTGGCTTCAGATTTAAAAGACGTAAAAGTATTATTAATAATCATTGTTGTCCGCTAAAATTACAAAATTAAAAGATAGTACTTCTTAAGCCC
>CAYMDB010000239.1:0-5175 GCA_964388865.1 uncultured Flavobacteriaceae bacterium | reverse complement strand
GCGATAGAGCGATGTTAGAAACACTTTACAGCTGCGGACTCCGAGTAAGCGAACTCACTAATCTCAAAATATCTGATTTGTTTTTTGACGAAAGTTTTATTAAAGTTACTGGTAAAGGAGACAAGCAACGTTTTGTTCCTATTGGATCTAGCACTAAAAAATACATTAACATCTGGAAAGATATTAGGCAACATATTGCCGTAGCATCAGACTCAAAAGATGTTTTATTTTTAAATTTTAAAGGCAAAAAACTCACACGTGCCATGGTTTTTACAATCATAAAAACTTTAGCCAAAACTACGGGATTGCAAAAAAACATATCTCCACACACTTTCAGACATTCTTTTGCGACGCATTTATTGGAAAATGGTGCCGATTTGCGCGCCATTCAGATGATGCTGGGACATGAAAGCATTACCACCACAGAAATTTACATGCATGTAGATCGGTCGCATTTAAGTGATGTGCTCAATGCCTACCACCCAAGAGAAAAAAAGGTAAAATAGCTTTTTTTAAAATCTCAGTCTGAAAATAAGTGCCAATAAAACAAAGATCTAGCACTTAAACATTTCACATGCTGCTTTAATGACGCTGATATAAAAAGCATCTTAAACCAAAGTACAGCATTTTTCATTAGGTTACTAAAAGCAAAAAAGGTAACATCTAAATTTTAGAATGTTACCTTTTATAATGCATGTCGTTTTTACTTAAAACGAGCTTATTTTATTTCTAAAACTTCTACCTCAAAGGTTAAATCTTCACCAGCGAGTGGATGATTAGCATCAACAACGATACTCTCATCTTTAACTTCTGCTACTCGTAATTGGTGTTCTTGACCATCTGGTCCCTTAGATACAAGTCCCATACCTACTGTTGGTTCAATTTCTGGTGGAAGTTCTTTTTTATTGACTTCTTGAAATAGCTCTTTCCGTACTTCACCATAAGCTTCTTCTTTAGGAATATTAAGGGTTTTCTTTTCGTTCACTTTCATGTTAATGACACCTTTTTCAAAACCTGGTATTAGCATACCTTGGCCCAAGGTAAATTCTAAAGGCTCACGCTCTAAAGAACTATCAAAAACTTGTCCGTTTGATGTGATTTTACCTGTGTAATGTACTTTTACTGTGCCGTTTTCTTTTACTTCACTCATAATATTGATTTGTAATTAAATATAACTTTTGTTATAAATCTCTACAAAAGTACAGTTTCTATACCCCTAGCCAAGGAAATGGCCGCTTTTATGGCTTTATTGCGGAAACCTTAACACATATTAAAAGTATTTAACATCTCGTAAAGAAACTGTGAGAGATGGTGAGCGTGATATCCAAATTTGAAACAAGTTTCAACCTTGCTTTTATATCTAGTTAATCGTGTATTATGTTTTCAAAAAGAAAACAATTGAAGATTTAAAGGTAAAAATTCATCCAAATAAAGGTTCCCATATTTAACAAAATTGACAGGCTATAAAAGTAGTTTTGTTTGAATTTTGTCACAATTAAACAAATCAACGAGGCAATGGGGACAAGAAATAGCAATGGAAGCATAAAAACCCATAACAATTCATAAATGGCACCAACGAGTGAATATGTATATACATTGAAAGAATTCCCTAAAATCCAGTATCCAGAAGTGATTAAACTGAAAATCATCGCGACATAACCCGTATAAAAATCAGTAAAACGCTCTGATTCATCATTCATAAAGATGCTGTTCAATTATCGCCAAAACCTTTTTAGTCTACTCCTACTACTTGGCGATATTTACAGCTCTAGTTTCTCTAATTACAGTAACCTTTACTTGACCTGGATAGGTCATGTCGGTTTGAATTTTCTGAGAAATCTCAAAAGACAAACTCGCCGCTTTATCATCAGAAACTTTTTCGCTTTCTACAATAACACGCAGTTCTCTACCCGCTTGTATCGCATAGGCTTTTTTAACACCTGTAAATCCGAAGGCGACATCCTCTAAATCTTTGAGACGCTGTATATAAGAATCTAAGACTTGGCGTCTTGCACCTGGTCGTGCTCCAGATATGGCATCACAAACCTGAATAATTGGCGACAATAAGGTGGTCATTTCAATTTCATCATGGTGAGCACCAATAGCGTTGCAAACTTCAGGTTTCTCTCCATATTTTTCTGCCCACCGCATACCTAAGATGGCGTGAGGAGTTTCAATATCTGCTTCAGACGATGGCACCTTTCCTATGTCGTGTAAAAGTCCTGCTCTTTTAGCTAACTTCGGATTCAAGCCTAATTCCGCCGCCATCACACCGCAAAGTTTTGCGACTTCACGCGAGTGTTGCAACAAGTTTTGTCCGTAAGATGAGCGATACTTCATTCGGCCAACCATCTTTATTAACTCAGGGTTTAAACCGTGAACACCTAAATCGATGACCGTGCGCTTTCCTATTTCTATAATTTCTTGTTCTATTTGTTTCTCAGTTTTTTTGACGATTTCTTCAATTCTAGCAGGATGGATTCTGCCATCTGTAACTAATTTATGAAGGGATAATCGTGCAATCTCACGTCGCACGGAATCAAAACATGATAAAATAATAGCTTCAGGGGTATCGTCTACAATAATCTCTACACCTGTTGCGGCTTCAATCGCTCTAATATTACGACCCTCTCTACCAATGATACGGCCTTTTAAGTCATCAGATTCAATATTAAACACCGAAACGCAGTTGTCAATTGCTTCTTCAGTACCTATGCGTTGAATAGTATTTATGATTATCTTTTTTGCTTCTTGTTGTGCCGTTAATTTGGCCTCTTCTATATGGTCTTGAATATAAGCCATAGCATCCGTCTTAGCTTCTTCTTTCAAGGATTCTATCAAGCATTCTTTGGCGTCTTCTGCAGATAACTGAGAAATAACTTCTAATTGTTTTATTTGGCTTTTGTGTGCTTTTTCTACTTCATCTTTCCTCTTTTCTAAGAATTCAAGTCTGAAGTCGTAGTCCTTTATTTTATCGTCTAGAGATTGATTGGATTTTTTAGCTTTTGCGAGTTCATTTGATACATGAGACTCCTTATCTCGTATGCGCTTTTCAGCTTCAGCCAATTTTTTATCGCGTGAAAAAATAACCTTTTCATGTTCAGCTTTGAGCTCAATAAATTTTTCTTTGGCTTGAAGTATTTTATCTTTTTTTAAGCCTTCGGCATCAGATTTTGCCTGTTTTAGTATTGATTTTGACTCTTGCTCTGCGTTTTCAATTAATTTAGAGACTTTATTTTTTTCTAAAAATTTTGCTATTATAAATCCCAGTATTGCACCTAATACTAGGCCTCCAACAATATATAAAATTGTATTAGTTTCCATGTTTGTTATTTAGTTTAAGTATATAAAAAAGCCTACATCAGTTTTGTGTTTTGTATAAAACTCCTTAAAAACAAGTTTAGGGCTAACAAGCTGATCAAAAATCTGTCTAAACTACTGAAACAAGTTCAGTACTAACAGCACGATTTTACAACTTAAACTCACCCTTTCTAAAGAATTAACGTTGAGTTTATCAAAAAATATAACTAATGCAGGCAGTAACCTTTTATTTATTTTAAAGAACGTACGAGTTAAATATGTTTACCGAGTAAATCGTTTAAAGCTTCTAACTTTTCTTTAACCTCATCGTTAACATATTCCTTATTTAAATCTAATGAATTTTGCTCTACCTGAGCCGCAAATTGTAAGGCGCACATAGCCAATACATCTTGCTTATCTCTAACAGAGTAATTCTGCTCAAATTGGCCAATCATGGCTTCAATTTTTTTTGATGCTTTGCGTAGACCTTCTTCCTGTTTCGGATTAATTGTTAACGGATATACTCTATTAGCAATTGAAAGTTTAATTTTTAATGGTTCTGGCATCTAATCTAAATTAACAATATTATTCTGAGATTTGACTAATACAATGGTCAAGGTCTCTAATAAGTGCATTTATTTTGAGCTTTGTTTCTCGTTTATTTTCGTCACTACCAAGCATTGAATTTGCCATTTTGAGCGAATCATACTTCTCTGACCAAGACGCTAAGTCTTCTTGTTGTTTAAATAGTTTTTGTTGCTGCTGTTCTAATTGTTCAGTAAGCCGAGCATTGGTTTGTTTTAAAACCTCTTGCTTATGTAAAATCTTACTGATTTTATTCTCTAACGCATCTACAATGTCTTCTATTTTACTCATTAAAGCACTTCAATACTAATGAAACAAAGTTAACATACCTGATGAAAAAACGCAATTCTTTTACAATTATTTTTAATTGGAATAACACTATTAAAATTAAAGCTTTATAGAATCCGTGAGCGATTCACATTATCATCGGTACGGAATAATTGCCAATTTGTTGTCTATAAAGCAATAATTATGTTATGTTGTAACGTCTGTAAGCTAAATTGTAAATAATACCGTTTTATCATTTGCAGTTCATCTTCAAATTAATATTTTAGCCCTAATTGTGTGTTTTATGAAAATAGTCTTGCTCTCATTTCTTATCTCTTGTTCCCTCTATTCGCAATCTGAGTACCCCCAAGATTATTTTAGAAATCCACTTGATATTCCTATTGTGCTCGCTGGTACTTTTGCCGAGTTGCGCCCTAATCATTTTCATGGTGGACTAGACATTAAAACACAATCCAAAGAAGGCTTAAGAGTTTATACGGTTGCCGAGGGTTATGTAAGTAGAATAAAAATTTCCCATTTTGGTTATGGTAAGGCTATTTATGTGACCCATCCTAATGGTTATACAACCGTATATGGACATCTTCAACGATTTTCAGAGCGATTAGAGGACTATATTAAAGACTGTCAATATGAAAATGAAAGTTTTGAAGTCGAAGTATTTCCAAATACAAAAGAATTAATTCTTCAGCCCAATGAAGTCATTGCCTTTTCTGGTAATACCGGAAGCTCTGGTGGTCCGCATTTGCATTTCGAAATTAGAGATAACTTAGAACGTCCTATAAACCCTATGCTTTTTGGAATACTAACTAAAGATTCAACGCGTCCTATTGTTTCTTCAATTTTTGCTTATCCAAAAGACGAAAATGCCTTAATTAACGGTAAAAACGAACGCGTACCCTTGCGCTTAATTCCAAAGAATACTGGAGATTACGAAGTAGAAAACATCACCGCTTTCGGTGCTATTGGTTTCGGTGTGAGCACTTATGACAAACTAGACTCGGC
>CAYMDB010000238.1:0-5175 GCA_964388865.1 uncultured Flavobacteriaceae bacterium | reverse complement strand
AATCCTGTATTGGAAATCCCACTTTTAAAATGTTTTATCGGACAACAATGATTAAAAATAAAGATGCGGAATATTCGGTAAATCGTTACAATAATGAAATTTCTAAAGCGGGTATCTATTCCTTTTTTGCCGCTTTCAGGAATAATGAACTCAGCTATACGGAGTTTTATAAAACGATAAAAACCAGAGATGCATTTTTAGAGGTAAAAAAAAACCTCATTGGAGCAAATGATAGTTTAGTAGAGCCGAATTTGAGCCTGAGAAGATTTGTAAGGAATGATGGCGAAGAACAGAAGCCGAATGTGATTTTTATTTGTATTGAGAGTCTTAGCGCCAAATATTTAGGTGTGTTTGGAAATCAAAATCATCTCACCCCAGCATTAGACTCCCTAGCACAAGCAGGAATTTCGTTTACTAATGTATTCGCCACAGGTACCCGTACTGTTCGTGGAATGGAAGCCATTACGCTTTCAATTCCCCCAACCCCAGGGCGAAGTATTGTAAAGCGAGAAAAAAATCAAAATCTTTTTACCATAGCAGAAGTATTCAAAACAAAAGGATATAGTCGAACCTTCTTTTACGGGGGAGATGGATATTTTGATAATATGGATAAGTACTTTAGTGGTAACGGTTTTGATATTGTTGATAGAGGGAGAGGTTTTCTACCTTCAGGTGATATTGTAACCAATCGAAAAAATATCGAAGATGAAGAGGTGACCTTTGAAAACGCTTGGGGCGTATGTGATGGCGACATTTACAGAAAGGTCTTAAAAGAAGCGGATTTATCGGCAGCAAATGGACAGCCCTTTTTTAATTTTATTATGACTACCTCTAACCATAAACCATATACTTATCCAAGCAATAAAATTGATATCCCTCCTGGATCAAGTAGAAATGGAGCGGTAAAGTATACGGATTTTGCGATTCACGAATTTTTACAAGAAGCAAAAACTAGACCTTGGTTTAAGAACACGGTTTTTGTTCTTATGGCAGATCATTGCTCTAGTAGTGCTGGTCGTTGGGAATTAGATGTGGCAAATTACCATATACCCGCTATAATTGTAAATATGCAAGGCGTCCCCGCTCAAAATGTAAAAGAACTCGCCTCCCAAATTGATATTTTTCCAACATTATTTGCACAATTGGGCTGGGATTATGAGAGTAATCTTTTTGGTAAGGATATCTTTAAAATCACTAAAAAAGATGAGCGAGCATTTATAGGTAACTACAGAAAATTAGGATTATTAAAAGGCTCAGAACTGATAATTTTGGGAGATCAAAAAAAGGCAAATTTTTATCAATGGAATCGTAACGACAACAGTTTAAGCGATAGGCCTGTGAATGAAGATTTCCTTATAGAAGCCGTATCTTATTTTCAAGTGGCAGATTATTTGTACCATAATGGCGGATTAATTGTAAAAGCTAAATAATGAAAATTATTCATTTTATAGTTAATCCTATTGCCGGTAAGGGTAAAACAGATATTACTTTACAATCATTATCCAAGTATTTTGAAGAGAAGACCTATCATATCGCCGTTAAATATTCTGAATATAAGGGGCATGCTCGTCTTCTAACCCAACAATCGGTAATTGATAAAGCTGACATTATAGTGGCATGTGGCGGGGATGGCACTATAAACGAGGTAGCCTCGTGTTTGGTGAAAACGAAGGTAGTTCTCGGAATAATTCCTATTGGTTCTGGCAATGGTTTAGCGCGTAACCTAAAAATTCCGAAACAGCTCAAAAAGGCAATCACTGTTATTAAAACACAAAATGAAATTGCTATCGATGTGGGAAGCATCAATGGCAAGTATTTTTTTAGCAACACGGGTTTTGGATTTGTTGCCAACGCTATTTTAAATTTTGAAAAGGCAAAAAATAGGCGATTAATCAGCTATTTAAAAGCAATCTCTCAATCGTTGTGGTCTTATAAAAATAATATTAAATACCGTTTTATAATTCAAGGAAAGGAAAGCGTGTTTTGTCCTTTTTTGGTGTTTGTATCAAATACCAATGAAATGGGCTATAATTTCTCCATCACAAGATCGGCTAAATTGAATGACGGATTTTTAGATCTTATAATTATCGATAAGCTTTCTCGAATTAAAATGATGTATTTAGCGTTTCTATTTTTAGTAGGTAATGAATCTAAAATTAAAGAGTATTCTTATTACAAATTACAAGATGCCACCATCAATCTTCAAAATAATGAACTCCCAATCATTTTTCAATTAGATGGAGAATTGAAGCGCAGCGATGCAATAGATTGGCAGTTAGAGATTCATAAAGAGAGTTTGAGGGTCATCGGTGAAAACTCGTAGCTTAAACTTTGTGACTTTTAGAGATTCCTATACCATAGAGTTTTATAAAAGATCGTGTTTGCAAACCATGGTATTATAAAAATCATTTCGTTTGTAGTCACTGGCATCAAGATATTTTAGCCCTTATGTTTTATCTCAGTACGCCGCATTGGCATGGCATCAATTGTTGATAATAGCGTTTTGGTTGTTAAGATGTTACGCTGCTCAATTTTTACAGAGCCATCCAAACCGATAAGTATAATCTTGAAAGCTACTTTTTCAGAATTATAAGCCTTGTATAATTCGGAACCTTTTATCCAATCCCTATCCGTTTTGTCTTGAAGCTTATATTGATAGGGTAATATAGTATAGCGTATTAATTTACGTTCCTTAAGTTCTTCACTAGTCATGTTCAATTCTTCAAGCTGTGATTGGTAACTTTCGTTATGAGCATCATTGGCAATAATAAGAATTACTCTCTGTTTCCATTGGTGTTTCTTTAAGTTTTGTCCGTTTATACTCATCGACATCATTAGACTAAGTAAAATTATGAATAGCTGCTGTTTTGGTATATTCATGTTATAAGCGTTGTATGGTAAAGTTATTAAAATTGGAATACAGTTGAAAACGAATATTTTTTTCATATTTAACTTAGAAATCTCTAATCCTATTTACATGTTTTCTTATTTTGAAGTATTGATTCTCTATAATCCAATAATTTTTTTTGTTTAAGTGTAAAATAATAGCCTCATTATTTGCTTAATTATCAATAATCTGTTCTATATTATTATTTAAGATTATATTAACACATATATAAGGTAATATAGCACATAAATACGATAAATCCGCTGTGTTTTAATCTTCTTTTTCTTTTGACCTTTGTACCCGAACAATTAAAGTTCATTATTAATTAAGAAAAAGAATTATGACACATATACCATTTTATCCAACCATATGGCAATCTGTTCCTTACGGAGCGTATAAGCCAAACCAAGCACAGTTAAATGCATCACTACCAAAAAAAGAACTTGTGTTAGTTAACAAGCGACTTGTGGAAAAGGGAGTATCTGAAATGACCTTCAATGTTACCGGACTTTCCGCCATAGACGAAAACGGCAATCAGCATTTAATAGCAGAATTTAAGTCGGAATCTGTAAATTTAAAAGGTATGCATACCGGTTTGTATACAAAAACTAAAGAAGGTTTGAATTTAGAGGAAGGGCAATACAAGGCCATAAGATGGCATTTTGATACCCAAGAACCTCTGAGCTTTGTGTATAACACTAAAGCGGAAGCCACTTTTGCGGATGTAGAATACTTAGATTTTGAAATCGTTAACGGACTCACAACAAAAGCGGGTGAAACTTATGATGCTACATTTCGTTTTGATCTTGTGCCATTTATAACGATTAATTACCTGAATGTTTTTAAAGGATTCTTTAATAGACAGAGTGGATTTACAAAAGCACTATCGCGCAGCTTCGGAAGCTTTTAATTGAAAGCATCATCTATAAGTTTTTAAATTCACTGTTGCGGTTTTGAGACCTTTGCCAGAAACCGTGAGTTTTATATCGCCTGCCGATTCTGTGGTTTGTACAAGGACAACAAGTTGTCCGCTAAATAACTTCATGGTTGGCAGGTGAAATAATTCAAGTGAGGTGGCATCGCCATTGCAAGCCGCTCGGTAGCTGCCTTCTCCTTCAACTTTGAAGTTTAATTGATTTGTTGCGGTAGGGAAAGGTATTCCATTTTTGTCAATAACAGAAACAGTGACATAAGCAAGGTCTTCACCATTAGCTTTAAGTGTTTGTAAATCGGGTTTAAGAACGATTTGGTGCCCTTTTCCAGAAGTTTTAATGTTTTTTTCATCAGCTGGATGACCATTCTCATCTAGGGCAACTACTTTTAATGTTCCGGGTTGGTATTTGACGTCCATCCACATTAAACGGTAGCGGTTTTGGGGTGAGCTATTATTTTTAGTTTGAATGCCTAAACTTTTACCGTTTAGAAATAATTCGGCACTATCATAGCTGGTGTAAACAAAAACCGGAGTGTTTTCACCCTCACGACCTTCCCAATTCCAATGCGGTAAGATATGCAGCGTTTCATCTGTTGTATTCCATCGGCTTCTGTAGAGATAATAGCGGTCTTTTGGCAATCCGGCTAAATCATTTATTCCAAAATACGAACTGCGAGAGGGCCAAGCTTCGTCATAAGGCGTGGGCTCACCGAGGTAGTCGAAACCCGTCCAAACAAATTCTCCAATAACCCACGGTTTATCGTCTTGTAAGACAAAATCGTCATCTGGTAAATTAGACCAACTGCAATATTCTAAATCGTAGGATGAGGATTGAAAATCGTCATAAGTTTTCATACAGGCTTTTTCAACAGGAAATTTATAAATACCTCGAGAACTTACTGTTGAAGCGGTCTCCGAACCTAAAAGAAAACCTTGAGGAAACTTTTCAAAAGCCTCCTCGTACAAATGAACACGATAATTTAATCCTGGAATATCCATAATAGCTCCAAAACCGTTTTCCATAACGGCTTCAACCTGATCCATACCAACTGTAACGGGCCGTGTAGGATCTTCTCTATGGAAGATATCCTGTAACCATTTAGCGCGTTTTACACCTTCTGTTCCCCACTGATCTGGCACTTCAT
This sequence comes from uncultured Flavobacteriaceae bacterium, assembly GCA_964388865.1. Classification (GTDB taxonomy): domain Bacteria; phylum Bacteroidota; class Bacteroidia; order Flavobacteriales; family Flavobacteriaceae; genus Winogradskyella. Next base: position 209 of record CAYMDB010000238.1, on the reverse strand, counting down.
TTCCTGAGCTCCACATGACTATTGACGGGTGATTTCGGGTGGCTCTTACCAGATTTACAATGTCTTTTTCAGCATAGTCTTCGAAAAAACGATTATAGCCATTTTCAACTTTTGGTTTTGCCCATTCGTCGAAACTTTCGGCTAAAAACATAAAGCCCATTTCGTCGCATAATTCTAATTGTTCAATCGATGGCATATTGTGCGAACTA